>DATFQC010000403.1:0-6301 GCA_035264425.1 Anaerolineales bacterium | reverse complement strand
ATAAATTGCCCGCAGGTCGCTCCTGTGCTATACTGATACTAGGATTTTTTGCATCAACAGGTAAAGGATGAATGAGATAACTCTGATCATCGCAGACGATCACCCCCTCTTCCGTCAAGGCGTAGTGGATACGCTTGCGCTGGAGGAGGATTTTCGGATTCTGGCTCAGGCCTCAGACGGGACAGAAGCGATTGAGCGTATCCGCGAGTTCAAACCCAAGGTGGCAATTCTTGATGTAAACATGCCGGGCCTGAATGGTCAGCAAGTTACTCATCAAGTAACCTCTGAGCATTTAGCAACCCGAGTTGTCCTTTTGACGGGCTATGATGATATAGAGCAGGCCATCCATGCCGTATTGGCAGGCGCCGTTGGATACTGTGCGAAAGATATTCAGCCCGAAGTTCTGGCCCACACGGTTAGAGCAGTAGCGGATGGAAAGTATGCAGTAGCGGGTCATATATTTACCCGCCGTGAATTGGATCATTGGATCGATGAACAAATGGATGGTGCCCGGCGTTCCTATAGCGAGCCAGGTTCCCCCTTTCATCCGCTCTCAGATCGCGAAATGGAAGTCTTGGCCTGTGTTGTGCGCGGAATGAGCAATAAGGAAATCGCTGGCTTGTTGGGCATCAGTCACCAAACAGTTAAGAATCACGTCACTTCTATTTTGCGGAAATTTGGAGTTGAGGACCGTACGCAGGCAGTCGTTTATGCCTTGAAGCGAGGCTGGGTTAAGCTGCAAAACGATCAAGTGAAAAATTAGGAGTACCTGTTATGGCAATGGATATCGTCGCATCTGGTGGGGGCGAGTTGGACTTACAATCAGAATTGGAAGAGACAGAGAAGGCTTTGCGTGAAGTAACCCTGATGATTGAACAGAGTCAGGGGGAGGTCTTGAAACTTTCACAACGCAATGCGGCTATCACGACACATCTTCAGCAGGTTCAAAACCAGTTTGACAAAATGCCTCCCCAGGAAATCCGTAATGCTTACGACTCTGCTCTGGACGCCCAGCAAAGATTATTTGTCATGCGCGGACAACTTGAGAAGTTGCAGAACGAAAAATCATACCTGGAACGTTTCAAATCTGCCCTTGAACGTACGCGGGTGACTGCTGGCGCTTCTTCATCAGGTGCTTTATCCGGAGGATCGAAGGGTCCTTTAGCTAACGTTGAGATGCTTGTCAATGCCCAGGAGACAGAACGTCAGCGTCTCTCTCGTCAAATGCATGATGGACCTGCTCAGGCATTGTCCAACTTTATTTTACAGACTGAAATTGCTATGCGTTTGATGGATGTGGATGCGAGTCAGGCCCGGGATGAATTGAATAACTTAAAAGCCTCTGCAATGGGTACATTCCAGAAAGTAAGGAATTTTATCTTTGAGCTCCGTCCAATGATGTTGGATGACCTCGGTCTGGCGCCAACCGTTCGCCGCTACGCGGATGCGTTTAAGGAACAGGCAGGTCTGGATATAGGTGTAACCATAACGGGACATGAACGCCGTCTGGAACCGTATCTTGAGGTAATGCTTTTCCGTGCCATTCAGGAATTACTTGGGAATGCTGCCCGGCACAGTCAGGCAAGCTTGGTTAAAGTCATATTGGATTTAGGGGAGGATCGGATCCGTGTTAGTGTTGATGATAATGGCAAAGGGTTTGACCCTGATTCTATTCAGCAGGGGAATAGCTTGGGGCTTAAGTTGATTCGTGAGCGTGCAGAAATGCTTGGCGGAAGCTTCGAAACCGACAGCGCTATAGGAAAAGGGACTAGGATCTTATTTGCCGTTCCAGCTCGCTCATAACCAGTTTATACATTCTCTGTAGGCTAAATAACAGGATTGTAAGCGTAGGCCTCTTGTATTTTTCTCAACTTTAAGTAAAATATAGGTAATTCTGAGAGTGGTTCTCAGACAAAAATTTTATTCTCGAAAGGATTAATATCATGTTATTCGCTCCGAAGGAAAAAGGTCAAGGTTTGGTTGAGTACGCGATTATTCTCGCTCTCGTTGCTATCGTTGTTATCGCGGTCATGCGCTTGCTGGGACCCAAGATCGGCAATACATTCAGCACCATCAGCAGTTCCCTGCCGTAATCGTGAGGTTTGGGTAAGTATACAAAGGACTCTGTCTCCAGACAGAGTCCTACTTTTTTACTAATTTAATATTATTCGATTCGGTTTATACTGTATAATGTTTGTAACAAAATACCTGCCAAGGTAGAAGGCAGAGCAGATTAGAGAGGAGAACTACACTATGCGTCGCGGACGAATACTCATATTCCTCGTATTGATCGTTGTGATTGGTTTGGCGTTGCTTTATTTTGCTTATACCCAATTTGGCGGGGGGCTAACACCTCAACCAACACAGGCGGCTCTTACTGAGGTTTACTTTGCGGCCCAAAACATTCCACAGGGCACTACCATTACTCAGGAGATGCTAGGTACGTTCTCTATACCTCCTGAAAATGTAGCTGAAGTAATGTTTACTCGGGGTGAAGAAGGTGCTTTAGTAGGCCAAGCTGCTCGCTTTACCTTGGATCAAGGCGTAATTATCACTTCTTCTATGGTAGGTACAGGTCCATCAGAAATTGCAGGCCCAACCTGGGCTGTTCAAATTCCGTCAGGAATGGTGGCGGCGGCAGTTCCAACAAGCCGTTTGGCTTTGGTTGGTTTTGGGGTGAACGATGGCGCACATGTTAATGTGAATGCTTGCATGCTGTTTGTGGATGTTGATCCAGCATTTCAGACTGTGCTTCCTAATTTCACCTCTGTTTTAACCGGCACCGGCTTTCAGGAAGGATCGCTACCTGTTTTATCGGTAGCTGCGTCTACTGGAGAATTGCCATCCAGACAGGGACGGGTTGAACTTGACCCAACTCTTCAACAGCCGTTTTATGCTGTGCCATCCGAAGGGCAACGGCCGCGTCTAGTTTGTCAAATGGTATTGCAGGATGTGGTTGTACTGAAATTAGGCAATTTTGCCTTACAGGCTCCTTCCACAGATCCAAATATAACGCCATCCCCATCGCAGGCTCAACAACAGGCAAACCCTGATATCGTTACATTGATGGTAAACCCGCAAGATTCTATTTCGTTGAATTACTTTGTCTATAGTGGTGCTGTATTGAGCATGTCTCTCCGCAACCCCAATGATACTTCTAGGTTTGCGGCTGAATCTGCAACCCTCACAAGCATGCTAACTCAATACAATATTTCGCTTCCTTCCAAGTTACCCTATGCTTCACAACCTAGAATTGATGTATTAAACCCACCATTGTTGCCAAATGATACTGTTACGGTTCAGCCTCAGCAATAACAATCCTTACTTTTTGAGGTAATTATTCGGAATGCCTGGTGAAAAAATTCGTGTCATGATTGTGGACGATGTTTCCGAAACAAGGGAAAATGTTCGGAAGTTGTTACAGTTCGAGTCCGATGTGGAAGTTGTCGGTGTGGCTCGGACTGGGAAAGAAGCCATCCAAGTTTCACAGGATTTGCATCCAGATGTGGTTTTGATGGATATTAATATGCCTGATATGGATGGTATATCTGCAACTGAAGCAATCCGGGCAAAGCAACCAGCGGTTCAGGTTGTAATTCTGTCGGTACAAAGCGATCAGAACTACATGCGCCGGGCGATGTTAGCGGGCGCACGAGATTTTCTAACCAAGCCTCCGATGGGCGACGAATTGATTTCCGCTATTCGCCGGGCGGGTGCGATGGCACAGTCTGAGAAATCAAAAAGTGCTCAAATTGCCGTGGCTCCTATTTCTGGAAATGTGGGATCTATGATTGGCTACGGCGGACCCAAAGGCAAAATTGTTACCGTCTATAGCCCAAAGGGTGGGACCGGCTGTACCACCCTCGCGGTCAATCTAGCGCTCACATTAAATAATGAAGATACACGTGTTGCGTTGGTGGATGGCAACCTTCAATTCGGTGATGTTGCTGTATTTATCAATGAACAAGGCAAAAATACAATTATTGACCTTGCCCCGCGTGCAGATGAATTGGATCCCGAAATTGTTGAAGAAGTAATGCTTAAACATGCTGCATCTGGCTTGCATGTTCTTGCAGCGCCAAGTCGGCCTGAGTATGCCGATAAGGTCTCTAGCGGACAATTTTCAAAAGTCCTCGAATATTTACGCCAGATGTATGCCTATGTGGTTGTTGATACAGCGGCTCTTCTAACAGATGTGACTCTGGCAGCCATTGATGTGAGTGACCTAATCGTGTTGGTAACTACTCAGGATATCCCTTCGATCAAGAACTGCCGTCTCTTTCTTGACCTCCTACAGACTCTTGGCATTGAGCGCGATCGCGTTTTATTTATCATGAATCGCTATGACAAGAGGATTAATATTACGCCAGACAGGGTTACAGAGAATCTTAAGCAGGAAGTCGTTTTGGTTGTTCCATTTGATGAACAAACAGCTACAAAGGCGGTAAATCGAGGGATTCCCTTTGTCCTGGATAGTAAGAATCAACCTGCGGCACGCGGAGTGTTTTCTCTTGCCGAAAGTGTCCGAGCTCGGGTGGCAGCTCAAGAGGCGGCCGGTGAGCCAAATCGCATTGGTAGACGATAAATTTTATAAGTAACTTTATATGATCAGGAGATAAAGCAAGATGTCTCTCTTAAAACGTATCGAACAAGGGCAAGGCGGTAATTCCTCTTCCGGTCAATCTTCGGATAATCAAGGTGGAGAAGGCTCTCGGCTATCCTCTTTACAGGCCCGACGGGTAAATGCTCCATCCACTTCTCCTCAGGCCGGCACTTATTTTGATCTCAAAACCCGCGTTCAAAATAAGCTTCTTTCCGAGTTGGATCCCTCAATGGATATTACTCGGACAGATGATGTGCGCCGAACAATCCAAGATCTGTTTGAGCAGATCCTGGCAGAGGAAAATATCGTTCTTTCCAGACCTGAACGGGCGCGTTTGTTCGAGCAAATTGCAGCTGAGATCCTTGGTCTTGGCCCACTCCAACCTCTTCTAGAAGATGACACCATTACCGAAATCATGGTGAATGGTGCAAAGAATATTTATATAGAGCGAAAAGGAAAAATTCATCGCGTCCCTGTGACCTTTGAAAACAATGATCATGTGATGCGAATTATCGATCGTATTGTTGCCCCTCTGGGTCGTCGCATCGATGAATCAAGTCCTTATGTAGATGCCCGTTTGCAGGATGGTTCTCGTGTCAATGCAGTGATTCCGCCTATTTCGCTTGTTGGACCCGTTTTAACCATCCGAAAATTTTCACGCAATCCCATTACTGTTGAACAGTTGATCCAGTTTGGATCTATTACGCAGGAAGCAGTCCAGTTTCTCAAAGCATGTGTTGAATCCCGATTAAACATAGTGATTTCCGGTGGGACCGGTTCCGGAAAAACCACGTTTCTAAATGTCCTTTCCGGTTTTATTCCTTCAGATGAGCGCATCCTGACTATTGAAAATGCTGCAGAATTGCAGTTGCGTCAGGAACATGTTGTGACACTGGAATCTCGCCCACCAAACATTGAAGGCCGCGGCGAAATAACAATTCGGAATTTGGTAGTCAATGCCCTTCGTATGCGCCCTGAGCGGATTATTGTAGGTGAAATTCGCGATGAGGCAGCTTTGGATATGTTGCAGGCAATGAATACAGGCCATGATGGCTCAATGACAACATTGCATTCGAATGGCCCCCGCGACACTTTATCCCGCCTTGAGACGATGACCTTGATGGCTGGCATGGACTTGCCATCCCGAGCTATCCGTGAACAAGTTTCATCGGCAATTGACCTTATTTGTCATCAGGAACGTATGCGGGATGGTACGCGTAAGATTACTAATCTCACAGAAGTCAGTGGCATGGAAGGTGAAGTCATTACTATGACCGACATCTTCGTCTTTGAACAGACCGGATTTGAAAATGGACAGATTATGGGACGCTTGCGCCCCACTGGGCTGCGACCAAAGTTCATGGATAAAATTGAAGCGTCCGGGATTAATTTGCCTCCGTCCATTTTCGGTATTGGTGAGCGGCGTCGTTACTAACATGATAAGTAAATAGGTAACTCAAATGAATCCGATTATTTTGCTAGGTGGTGGGGTTGTTGTATTACTGCTCTTGATTATAGGAGTGGTCGTTTCCATCACCAGTGAGCGTTCCTTGGTAGAGGAGCGCCTTGGACGTTTTTTGGAGGATGAAAGACCAGAACCTGAGGGTGAGGGTGGTGGCTCAATCATCACGGAGTGGCTTAATCGCAGAGTGGCACGATCCTCCAGGGGAGATCGTATCGCACGAGAGTTGGCGCGTG
>DATFQC010000402.1:0-2334 GCA_035264425.1 Anaerolineales bacterium | reverse complement strand
CTCGAATTTTAATCGTTCGAACGTACAGGATTTGTGTTGCATGACTTTCTTAACTAAATCTTATGCAGAATCTTGAACAGTAACCAGGGCTAAGAATAGTAAAGAACTTGAAAACCTCCCCGAAAGGCTAGGCTACTTACTGCCCATCTTCCTGATGCATTGAAATAGTTCATGAGATACACTGAAATCAGTATTTCGCGATCAGCCTAACTCTTCGTCCTGTTTGCCCCTCAACTAATGCGTTTGCATCCGCTCAAGATCATTAGCTGGGGAATCGACACACAAAGACAGAGCCGCATCGTGAAACAACACTTATTGAGGTACCTGTGATCAAAAAAATCTTTCATTCCCTTCTTAATATTTATATTTCCCTTTATCGGTTAACGGAAGGGAAATTTGGTGGTCGCGTCCAGGGACTGCAAGTCCTCCTTTTGACGACCATTGGCCGTAAAACCAGCAAAGAGCGAACAACACCGCTCGGTTATTTTATAGAGGATGGCAATTACATCATCACTGCCTCGAATGCCGGGGGTGATAAACATCCAGCCTGGTTTCACAATCTGCGCGCAAATCCAAGGGTGAGGATTGAAATCAAAGATTTGCAATTTGAGGCGGAGGCCAACGTTGCTGCTTACGAGACGCGTAGCGCGTTGTGGTCTCGATTGATTTCGCTTTCACCCGCCTATGCAAATTATGCTACAAAAACAACCCGTGAAATTCCACTGGTTATTTTACATCCGTTGAAAGACGGATGATCTCATTATGTTATGATAAAAGGAGAAATAATGGCGAACCCTTTGAGTGATTTTTCAAACGGATTAAGCGCTGCGGTTGAAAAAGCTGGCGCGAGCACGGTACTGGTAGACGCACGTAAGCGGTATCCCGCCAGCGGCATTGCCTATGCAGATGACCTGGTCCTTACGGCGGATCATGTAGTGACGCGTGAAGATGATATTAAAGTCCTATTGCCGGATGGACGGTCACTTTCGGCGACCATTGCGGGTCGTGACCCCGGTTCAGACTTGACCGTTTTGCGCCTCGCAGAAAAAGTATTAACCCCTGCAAAAACTTCTGACGGTGTCAAAGTGGGTCAGCTTGTCCTGGCCTTGGGACGTCCAAACGGCGAAGGCATGCAAGCCTCGTGGGGAATTGTCACGGCCATCAGTGGACCTACTCGCACTTTCAAAGGCGGCATGCTGGATGAATATATCCGAACGGAGACAACACCTTATCCGGGCTTCTCGGGCGGGCCTTTGGTCAATACGGAAGGTGAAGTCCTGGGTCTCAATACCTCTGGTTTAACGCGCGGCTCATCACTGACCATTCCAAATAAAGTTGCATGGCGTGTTGCAGAAGCGTTGGCAACCCACGGTTCCGTCAAGCGTGGGTATCTCGGCGTTCGTACACAGCCGGTAGAGATCTCGGAAGCTGCGCGCCAGGCACTCAAGCGTGAACAGGAACACGGTCTGCTTGTGCTATGGCTGGAAGAAGGTGGACCTGCTGAAAAAAGCGGCTTGTTGGTGGGTGATATCCTCGTTGCCATCAGTGGTCAACCCGTGGGAGATCCTGATGATCTTTTCTCTGCACTCAACAGCGATACGGTCGGCAAATCGATCCCCGTGGAAGTCCTGCGGGGCGGCCATCCCGAAACAGTCAGTGTAACGGTAGGTGAGAGGAAGTGATCCGCGTCCTGTTAAATGTTTCGTCGCCGGCCCTACGCGCGGGATTGCGGGCTTTGCTTTCCACCGATGATACGATCAAGATCATCAATGATTCATTGAACGAAGACTCAGAAGCCGACGTGGTCATCACGTCGGCTTCGCACGTTTCTTTCTCAAATCATGAGGTGAGCGACACCTCCGCCGCTGCGACCCTGCTCTTAAGTGATGATCCGCTCAACGTCCGCGAAATGAGGCGCTTTTCGCGAGTGTGGGGAATCCTGCCGACCGAATCGTCCACGGAAGAACTGACGGCCGCGATCCATGCGCTGTCGCAGGGATTGATCGTTGGTACCTCTACATTATTGTTTCAATTAGATCTGGAAAGTGAACCGTTGTCTCATGGGCCGCTCACCGACAGGGAATCTGAAGTTTTAGGGCTGGTCGCAAAGGGATTAGCAAACAAACAGATCGCGGTGGCACTTGGCATTAGCGAACACACTGTAAAATTTCACGTATCATCCATTTATTCAAAATTGAATGTGACGAACCGAACAGAAGCTGTGCGCGAAGGTTTGCGGGGTGGGTGGGTGGCGTTGTAAAAGGCAATGCTGGGCGGGGCAAATTCCGCAATTCATCGTGAGATTGCTTCGCCAAAGAACGGCTCGCAACACTT
>DATFQC010000401.1:0-5375 GCA_035264425.1 Anaerolineales bacterium | reverse complement strand
AGGGCACCCCACGTCAAGCCTCCCCCGAACCCAACCATGACAATTTTTTCGCCTGGCTTAATCTGTCCTTTTTCCACAGCCTCCACCATTGCCATTGGAATAGATGCAGTAGATGTATTCCCGTATTTCTCTAAATTGACGATGAAACGATCCATCGGCAAGTTCAGTCCACGCGCGGCTGCCTTAATGATGCGGATGTTGGCTTGATGAGGGATGATCCACTGCACTTGGTCTTTCGTTAGACCGGCACAGGCCAGGACTTCTTCGGTCGCCGAGGCCATCACACGCGTGGCAAAGCGGAAGACCTCATTTCCATCCATTTGAATGTAATGTTTTCCATCCAAGAGGGTCGCTTCATTAGCAGGATAACGACTGCTACCTTCCGCCAGAGTCAGCAAATCAGCACCTGAACCATCTGAATGCATCACCGCAGAAAGTACTCCCCCCGGTTGATCGCTGGCTTGCAAAACAAATGCGCCAGCGCCATCGCCAAACAAAATGCAGGTACTACGATCTTTCCAATTGACATATCGTGAAAGGGTTTCAGAACCAATAATCAACGCGTTTTTAATAGAGCCGCTACGGATCGCCTGTGCACCCATATTCAGGGCGTAGATAAAACCGGAACATGCTGCCAGCAAATCAAATGCGCCAGCTTTGGTTGCACCAAGTTGATCCTGTATCAAACAAGCTGTTGCGGGGAAAATATACTCAGGCGAGGAAGTAGAGCAAATGATCAGATCCAAGTCGGTTGGACGAAGATTCGCGATGGTGAGCGCCTTGATGGATGCTTCTACCGCCAAGGTTGATGGGAATTGATCATCGCGCGCAATACGTCGTTCCTGAATACCTGTGCGGTCACGAATCCAGGTGTCATTCGTTTCGACCATTTTGGAAATGTCATCATTCGTCAAAACCGTCTCAGGCACAGACATGCCCCAGCCTGTGATATGTGCATATGGCATAACTTGCTCCTCTAGTTAATCATCAGTGCGGGCTATGGAGCGCCGCGTTGAATTTATGCTTACCCCGCAAATCGACTAAAAATCAGTGTCGCGTTGTGGCCGCCAAACCCGAACGAATTCGACATGACATGTTTGGGTGAAGCCTTGCGTGGCTGGTTGGGAACATAATCCAGATCGCACTGTGGATCAGGTGTGTGATAGTTGATTGTTGCAGGTAATATTTCTTCACGAATCGCCAAAATACAAAAGACCGCCTCAATAGCTCCGGATGCGCCAAGTAAGTGACCGGTCATTGATTTGGTCGAGGAAATCGGAATGTTATAAGCCTGCTCGCCAAAAACGGTCTTAATAGCAGCCGTCTCGCTTTTGTCATTGAGAGGTGTGGACGTACCATGTGCATTGATATAGCCTACATCTTCCAAACCCAGATTAGCATTCTCCAAAGCCAGTTTCATAGCAATGGCCGCCCCTGCACCATTTTCTGCGGGCGCGGAAATGTGATGCGCATCATCGGTTGTGCCATAGCCAGTGATTTCACATAAAATATTTGCACCGCGCGCCTTGGCATGCTCAAGTGATTCCAAAATCAACATGCCGGCACCTTCACCCATCAAAAAGCCATCGCGATCCTTATCAAATGGCCGTGAAGCTGTTTGTGGATCATCATTGCGAGTCGAGAGCGCGGTCATTACATTCATCCCTGCCATGGCAACCGGAACCAGTGCAGCTTCTGAGCCACCCGCCATTATCGCGTCCGCTCCACCCCGGCGAATGATCTCCAATGCTTCGCCAATCGCATTATTTCCTGAGGCGCAGGCGGTGGCAAGTGCCATGTTGGGGCCACGCGCACCAAATCGTATGGCAAGCATTCCGGGCGCGCTATCGGAAATCATCATGGGAACCAGGAACGGACTCACGCGATCGGGCCCGCGTTCACGCATGACGTCAGCCTGTTCCAATAAAGAACCGATGCCCCCGATCCCGGTACCAATCAACACACCGACGCGATCACGATTCGATTCATCGATCTTTAGGCCAGATTGCTCAAGAGCCTCTACTGCAACGGCTGCTGCAAATTGAGTGAAACGATCCATTTTGCGCGCCTCACGCTGCCCAAACAAAACAATAGGGTCAAACCCTTTTACCTCCGCAGCAAAGCGGGTCTTATGCTTGCTTGCGTCAAAGCGAGTAATCATACCTGCACCGGACTTGCCGGCCAGGATGGAATCCCATGTTTCTTTCACATTGTTGCCCACAGGGCTGATACATCCCATCCCTGTGACGACCACTCTTCTGCTCATAAACAAAATCTCCTTGTAAGATAAAGGGCAGTATGTGACTGCCCTTCAAGTTCTAGGCTGTTATAACACGGCCCGATAGAAATAGACGCGATATATGTCTATACGCTTTTTAGTGTTTTCCAGGCTTGTTGAACATGCAACCGATCGTGATCGGCAATAAAACTTGTCACTTCAAGAAAATCTGTGGGACCAAATATCGCATGCCGAGCACCACGTGTCCAGATTTCCTCAGATAATCCTTTTAATGTTTTGAGATTGGCAATCCGTGCGGATGTAAACTCAGTCAGGGCCGTTTTGCCATCCACATTCAAGTATTCGCGTTCATTTGCCCACACATCACTGTCAGGTCGCGGGATAAACGCGCCTTCTTTTTCGATCATCAGGTTCAGTTGCATTTGATAGACCTCAATTTCTGTATCCCTCAAGTGACAGACGATCTCATTCATCGCCCAATCGTGATGAGCTGGTTCCTTACGCCAATCCTCTTCAACCAAATTTGACGAAAAACTGTGCAAAACAGCCGGAGTGGATGCCATAATGGCCAAAACGGCATCGCGGGACTTAAACGACGGTTCAAGGGTGGATAAATTAATGGATTCAAGCCACGGGCGCAGCTTTGCCAATTTGCCGCGCGCCACTTCGAAGCCGGGGCTGGAAGCGGATTCTCCATCCACAAGGAATGTCTTCAGCCCAAGACGGTGCGCAGGAATCAGATCCCGCGCGACATCATTTCCCACCATTAAAACTGGACCGTCCGGCCAGCCTAAACGCCCAAGCACCTCCGCGTAATAAGCCGGATGCGTTTTCGTGAAATGAAAATGTTCAAATGTAGAAATTAATTCAAAGCGATGCGGATCAAAGCCGGCCCAACGCAATCGATGATACGTTGCTTTGCGCGGAAAGAGTGGATCGGTTGCAATTGCAATTCGATATCCGCAAGTCAGGGCCCATTCAATAAAAGGTACGGCCTCAGGTCTCTGAAGAGTATGCTGAGCAAGGGTTGGAAAAATATGATCATAAAAGTCTTCGATAAGCCCAACCATCTCATCTCTGGTGAGGCCAAGCTTTGGATAAAAATCAGCGTCAAAAATTTCCTGCAAGGTACGCGTTGGATCTTCACTCTCATTCATCAGACTCACGCCAGCCATCAATGCATGCAACATGTTATTCGGTGCGGTATGATTCGCCATGTGCCGGGAAAGCGCCTGGAAATAAGCAGGCATGAACGCATCCAGGTTGGTATCCAACAAAGTATCGTCAAGGTCGAGCAGCAATGTTAGGGACATATTGACTCGTGCAGGGAAATTCCCTGCTAGGAAATATCAGGATTTGATTTCAACTTTGAACGGAAGGACATGACATTCCCCACAACCTATGTGCGGCTCAGCAACATCCCGTTTCGTCTTCTCACAATAAGCAGAAACCCTCACACGGCGTTGAAACAGCGCATCAATAGGTCTCGCTACCGTGGGAGATAACTTCAAAAATTCACAGGCATTCGCACGGGCAATCCCTGGGACGGGGCAGGTTTTACACAGATCACGGGTCCAACGTTCCCCCGCGGACTTAAGCAGACGGCATTCCTCTACGTTACGACCGCGATAGTAATCACCATAAAAATAGGGACATTCATTACCAGCAGGAGTTCTCATAGGTTCGAATTATAGAACTTAAATATAAAATTTTTATAAGTGTTAAAAAAAACGACAGTCATCTGCTTTGCAAAATGACTGCCATCCAAAATCTTTTATGAAATATGCCTATACCCGAGTGACGTAGTCACCCGTTTCAGTATTGACGCGGATAACATCGCCTACCTTCACGAACTGCGGGCAGTTTACTTCAAGACCCGTCTCTGTCTTAACTTTCTTGGTCACGCCGGTTGCGGTATCCCCTCGTATGGCAGTTTCGGCTTCCACGACTTTAAGATCCACGGATCCGGGAATTTCAATATCAAGTGGAGCATCCCTATAATAAGTCAGTTTGACTTCCATCCCTTCTTTGAGATAGAGGGCATCGTCACCCAGCATGTCGCTCTTAATAGCAGGCTGTTCGAATGTTTCATTATCCATGAAGTGATAGAAATCACCATCGGTATATAAATACGAAACATTATGAAAATCAAGCCTTACATCCTGAACAGATTGACCCGAGCTGAATGTTCGTTCAATGTTTGCGCCAGTTTGTAAATTGCGAGCTTTGACACGAATATTGGCGTTGCCGCGGCCGGTTTTATTGTGGCTGTAATCCAGCACTTTATAGAGGTTACCATCCAGCTCAAAAGTAACGCCTTTGCGAAGTTCATTTACGTCGATCATTCTTGCACATTCCTTGTGTGAGATGATGACTGCGGTGCAGTCAGAAGCGGCGGGATTATACCAGAGAGCTAACGATTAGTGAGTAGACTCAGAGGTGGGATCCTCTTGAAGAAGCTGAACAGCATGAGGTAACACCGGGATCACTACCTGCAAATTTTCCACAGCTCCTTTTGGGCTGCCCGGCAAATTGATGATCAGGGTTTTCTTGCGAATGCCAGTCACAATTCTTGATAGCATGGCGTGGGGCGTGATCTTTAAACTGGCAGCACGCATCGCCTCGGCAAGGCCGGGTGTTTCACGTTCGATGACTGCGCGGGTCGCTTCGGGAGTCGTGTCGCGCGGAGAAAAGCCCGTTCCGCCGGTCGTTAAGATGAGATCCATTTCATTGCTGTCAGCCCAACTTGTGAGTATTTCGCGGATGGCCGATTCCTCGTCGGGAAGAATAGCTTGTTTGGTCACAGACCAACCCTCGGCTTGGATTAGAGCCACGAGGGCGGGCCCGGATGAATCCGTGCGTTCGCCCCGCGAAGACCTGTCAGACAGCGTTAATATTCCACAGCGGATCCTCATGCCAGTTCTTTTCCAAACAAATGAATTGTATCCATCGGCTGCCAGCCGCGATGTTGATAATAACCTTCCGCTTCAGGATTGTCGGTAGTGACAAGCAGATAACATTTCAAGCAGCCTTTGGCGCGCAATCGCGCCTCGACCTCATCCATCAAACGCGACCCGATTCCCAGTCCACGAAACGACTCTGCAACGGCTAAATGATAGATCAGGCCGCGACGGCC
>DATFQC010000400.1:0-4479 GCA_035264425.1 Anaerolineales bacterium | reverse complement strand
CAAAGTAACCTGTTTATACTTCTTTTTGTGGATTTAAATACCGAGGCCCAAACACCATCAAAAGTATGCCTGCAATCAGGTCAGTAATGAACACGATAAACGCTATCCCCAATAATGAGCCTCGAATTTGATCACCATTTGCCCCAAAAAGAAATTGATTTACAAAAAGCATGGCAAATAAGAGGGGCAATGGAAGCAGCCACGAACAAATAAAAACAAGCGTACGCCGTCTATTTGCAATAGCTCGAAAAGCAGCAATGACCGGTGGCAAACCGATTAGAAAGACAATCACTGCGACGACAACTCGGCTGGATATCCCAAACCATCCCTCTGACAGGATCAATTCGTCACCGCGCCCGGTCAATGTTTGGATAAAGCGCAAATGTGCAAAGCTTGCAAAGATCAGGGCATAAGCGAATAGCCTATACTTTGGCGAGCGCAAAAGGAACATTCCAAACCAGGCCAGCCCATACGTCAACAGGGGTCCTGAGAGTGTCACGAGAACAGGAAACAAACATGGCTGTTTGGTTATTGCTATGGTGAAGGTCATGGTCCCAAATCCACCGCACAGGACCGCGCCGACGAGATGACGAGTCAACTGATGAGCTTGATAGCAAAGGAATGCCAGCAGCAGGAAGAGCGGGATATAAACTGGCTGAGAGGGGATTTTAATTTTCATGGGCAACTTAATGAGTATAGAGTAATTCATAGTCAAATTCAACAGCCTTCTCGCTTCAGCGTTTCAGGGCGGCTTGCAGGCTGATGCATGGTTAAAATCATGGAAACTTAAAAGGGACTATAGACGTTAATGAACCATGGAGATAATATGAAACCAAATAGCCTTTACACAATATTTATTACAAGTCTTACTCTTTTCATCATCCTGGCCTGCAACGCGCTTGCTCCCGTTTCTACTGCTATACCTTCCCCGATAGTGCTACCCGTGACCTCTGTTCAATTAATTAGCCAGCAGGTAACTCTCGTGCCACAAGCCTTCAACGAGACGAACCAGACACCGCCGTTTACGATTACGTCTCAGACACCTCAACTTACCGGCAGTGACGATCCGCGCGTACTTGTGTTCAACCAGCGGCTCAACGAACTCGTCATGAAAGAGGTGGATATGTGGCGGCAAAGCTTCCTGCAAAACACAGCTCCAACCGTTAACAGCGGGAGTACGTTGGATGTGAAATATACTCTGCTTTCACAAATTGGCGATCTTTGGAGCTTTAAGTTTGACTTCTCTTTCTACGCGGATGGCGCCGCGCATCCAGGGCTTAACAGCCTGACTCTTAACTATGATCTCGGTCAGGGCAAGGAGCTGTCGCTTACTGATCTTTTCCTCCCTAATGCTACTTACCTTGAAGCGATCTCGAAGTACTGCATTGTTGAATTAAGTAAGCAGCCGTTTTTCGATAGTTCCTCTTCAAATGGTGCGCAACCAACGCCAGAAAACTATCGTAACTGGAACATCACCCTCGATGGCCTGATGATCACCTTTGACGAATATCAGGTCGCGCCGTATGCAGCCGGTCCGCAACAAGTTGTAGTGCCCTATAGTGAATTACAGGCTTTGATTAACCCCCAAGGACCATTGAGTAGGGTTACCCAGTAACGAAATTGACTTTCACCCGTCAAGGATATAGAATGTAATCAGACAATATTAGTGGTATCGAGCCAGTTTGGAACCCACTCTCCCTCCCTTATCACCTACAGGCACCAACCTCCGCCTCGGAAGTACTCAATTGCCATTCGCCCGTACGGCATTTGTTATTCTTTCGCTTGCCACCGTGATCTTCTTCAGCCTGGGCGTGCCGCTTTCCTACCAGAGTTACGTCTCTTCCATTGACTCAGATACCCTGGGAGCACTCCAACAACTGGGCTTAAGCACGACATTTTATGCCACTTATCAGGTGGCACTAGTGATTCTACTGGCGATCGCTTTTGGGATCGCCGGGTTGATCATCGCCTGGAATAAATCAGACGACTGGCTGGCACTGCTCGTCGCGTTCACGTTAATCGGTCAGGGCGCGAACGCTTTCGATCCACTCGCCCGCATGGGACGAGTGCCCGGGTTTGAAATCCCGGTTCATTTTGTAGTCAGCATGGTCCTGATGGGACTTCCCCTTTCATGCTATCTATTTCCCGACGGAAAAATCCAAAAGCGCTGGATGCTCTATGTAGTGAGCATCTGGTTCGCCTGGTTGATGATCTCTGTCTTCTGGCGTTCCTTTCCTATTAATATTTTCAATCGAGGCGGCAACGCGACGTTGATCTATTTGCTATCCCTGCTGACTGTGTTAAGCACGGGCATTTACGCGCAGGTGTATCGCTACAGAACAACCCATAACCCTGCAAAACGCCAGCAACTCAAATGGATCGTCTTTGGTGTAGCCGTTGGAATTCTGGCAGGGATTGGCACCAATTTGTTTTTGACGTTCTTCGAACTGATGAAACCCTCAGCAGGAACATTCCTCATTGTAGATATGCTGACGCAAACATTCTCAGTCGTAGCACAGTTTACCGTCCCAGCCGCGGTGGTATTTTCCATATTAAAATATCGCCTCTACGATATTGAACTGGTGATCAACCGCTCCCTTATCTATGGGCTACTCACTGTTGTGCTGGCTGCGGTTTTCGGCATCCTTCTTTTTGGATTGCAGATGACATATCAGGCGATTACGCATCAGACCAATCCACCAACAATTGCAGTTGTGATTTCTACGGTCGCAGTTTCCAGCATTTTTCAACCCACAAGAAAAATCATGCGTCGTTTTGTCAATCACAGAATCTATGGCATGGATGTTGACTTCGAAGAGATCGACCGCCGAAATGAAAAGTTGGAGCAGGTTGCGCATTTTCCTTCCAATGCTTTCACAAACGTGGGCGGTTACAAAAACCTGGAATTAATCGCCCGCGGCGGCATGGGCGAAGTGTACAAGGCGCGTCATCCCAGCCTAAATCGGACGGTCGCGATCAAGGTGTTATCTGCTTTTTTCAAAGATGATCCCGGTTTCAACAAGCGTTTTGCCCGCGAAGCAAAAACCATGGCGCAATTGCGTCACCCGAACATCATTACAATCCATGACTTCGGCGATCAGGAGGGATTGCCCTACATCGTCATGGAATATCTGACCGGCGAGACACTCGCACAAATCATCGGGGACCGCGGACGCCTCTCTTTAGAGGAAGGCCTGCCAATCCTCCAGGACCTGGCTGCTGCCCTCGACTACGCCCATGGCCAGGGGGTCATTCACCGCGATATCAAGCCATCTAATGTGATCGTTGAACCGATTACCACACTCACCTCCGGCCGCACGCAACGCGCCATCCTCATGGACTTTGGGATCGCGCGCTTTATTACGGAAAACACCATGCTGACTGGCAGCGGCGATGTGATGGGCACCGCCGATTACATTTCCCCGGAACAAATCCATGGCATCACCGAATTGGACAGCCGCACGGACCAATACAGCTTTGCGGTAATGACTTATGAATTACTGACCGGGAAAAAGCCTTTTGAGCGTAACAATACCTGGGCAATGATCCGATCTCACTTGGAAGAGGCACCCCCAGATCCGCGCGTCCACGTTTCCATGCCCGAGCAGGCTGCCATGACCATTCTCCGAGCCCTGGCGAAAAAGCCAGAAGAACGATTTTCTTCGGTGGGAGAGTTTGTCACTGAGTTGAGTAAGAACTAGTTCTTCTTAAGCCATAATCTCATAGGGCACGCCGCGTACTTCCCATTCTTTGCCATTTGCATCCCCAGTTACTTTGACAGGCAACAATTTTGCAGGTACCCCTGAATTTGGGATCCAAATGCGATTTTTGACGGGAAGGATGAGCAACCCGCGATCATCTCCCACAGGCGTGAATGTCTCATTCGGCCCTTGCTTGAAAACAGACAAGTTCAGGCTGTGCAAAGTTCATTAGCAAGCTCGATCACATTTTCAGACGGCAAGCCTATTTCACTTATATTTAGGATTTGCCTGCTGTCAAAATCCCTGCCTACCCTGTTCTTCAAATTATGGCGAGCGATGAATTCAAGGACATCCCCCGCCGTGTCTTTGAAATACACAGAATCTGAGTTCCAACTGTCCGAGTTGAATTCATCTTTTCCATTTTCATCTCGTAATAAAGGGATTCGTTCGGAAATCCATTTTTTCGCAGCCCGGAACTGATTTTCAGGAATATTGAATGCAAAATGATATGCGCCATCAAAATCAGATGGGGCCTGTGTAAATATCAAGTCTGTCTCACCAACTGCCACTTCCAGATTGGAAGCGCTTAGTTTTACAGGTAATTGAAGGATATTCTCATAAAAGTCTTTTTGTACTTGTAAATTTGCTGTCAGAAGTTCTAATTTCATAATATTCATAAAAACTACTTACTGGCCGCTGTTTATTGGTTACAGACGCCACTATTCTTCCCTCATCCATCTTTTAACGGCGGCACGCGGATGCTCATAGCGGGACATTC
>DATFQC010000399.1:0-3585 GCA_035264425.1 Anaerolineales bacterium | reverse complement strand
ATAAAACGCGTCGCAGAAAGTTTCTCGCCGCGTTTTTCGCGGTTCAGCCCCACGTAGAGGTTGGTCAACGCCTCGCCTAACAACCAATCCCTGTCCCGCTTCTGTTTAGAGAAGAGATGAGTTGTTGGTTGTCCGAATCCTTCAGGAATATCTGCCCTCTTCCAGACAATGCGACTGGCAGCAAAAGGAATTTTCTCAAGTTCGGCCGATTCAAATACCGCAAACTCGCAAAAAATTCCGTCCTCAAATAGAACCTTATAGCCATCCTCAGTATTGAGAAAGTTATATGCGATCGGATGAACATCGCTCAACCAGTGAAGGGAATCCAAATAGATACTTTTATAGCCTTCTTCCACGATGGCAAAGAAATCCAGGTCTGAATAAGCATCAAGGCGATCCAACTCCAAACCCACGGAGCCCAGCCCGATCAATGCGAGAGCGTGCTCGCTTCGTTCAAGTGAAATTCCAATTTCATCGAGTCGTTTGAGAAGAGAGGGAGTGTCCATAAGAAGAGATATTATATGCCTTGCTCTTTTGCTACGGCAGCCAACTGATCTAGTTCTTTTTCATAAATTGGACTCAGTAATCGTGTAGTAAGCCAGCCCTGAATTTTGCCAACAATGCCATCAGGAACATTTGTGGTGGTTGTAATGGTCACAAAAGCCTCCTGACTGTCCAGGCCTGGGTCCACGGTAAAGGTGGTGACGGCGCCTGTATTCATATCTGTCTCCATAAGAATATGGCCGGGCTTGGGTTCCGTAATCGTGGAATGGAATGTCTGAATCCTGCCCATCAATTGCATTTGAAAATTGATGATTGTGCCTGCGCCGTATCCGCCCTGTTCCACTTCTAGTGAAACAAAATAGGGCTTGGGCAGAATGCGCGGATGCCCATTGCGGTAATCAGCAATCAAGCCATAAATTTTCTGAGCCGGTGAAGAAATAAGTTTTGACGCTGAAAGACTGTGTTTTGCCATGATCCTATCTCCAAAAATCTTAAAGCTTTCCCAGCCATGCGTTTGTTTCTCTGGGATACTGTAATCGAATAATTTTCAAATGCTGGTGTTCTGGCTGTGAGAATAATACTGAGAATTCGCGTTTTCTTCTCCAGTATGTTTTGAATAGCCAATGATATAAAGAATCAGGTGACCAAAGTTTTAAATGTTTCCAAAGCGGTTCGCGGTTTGTGCCCCAGAGCAATTCCTGAGTCCACCAGCGCCTGAAGGTGCGACGCGTCAATTGCCATAAAACTGTTGAAAAAGGATAATCGAGCCACAGGATCGCTTCAGCTTTCGGCCAGATCAGATCGCGCACCATGTGATAGTTCCCGGCGACGATCCATTTTTCTACCTGCATCGCTTTTTCCACACGAGCTCGAAACACCTCCAGAGGAGCAGCTTGCCAACCCGGTTCCCAATTAAGGGCATCCAACTCGATGAAATCCAGTTCAAAACGTTTGGCGAGCGTTTCTGCAAGTGTGGATTTGCCTGAGCTGGTCACACCGACGACAACCACGCGTTTATAGGGGAATGTTGACATAGAAAGGATTTACCACTGAGTCACGGAGACGTGAAGATTTTTAAATAACTTTTCTCTATGACTCTGTGTCTCCCTGGCTGGTTACCTCACATAAATTGGATTGCTGAAAATCCAGCCGCGCTTACGGCCCAGATAATTGCGCCAGGCTTCTACACGATAAACGCCCGCTTCCGAAGCGCTGTAGGCACAGGCTTGCGAATCTCTCCAGATACCGATTGCTTTTCCATCCTTGATCAAACGGATTTCGGCAGGTTCCGGTAAATGGGCTTGTAGCGTCACACCGCGCCGGGCCGAAATTTCGTCACCCATTATCGCGGATTGCTCCAGCCCTCTGGCTTTGAAGATGAAGCCGCGCGTCGGCGCCGGAAGGTCATAGCCAATAAAACATCGTCCAGCAGCCAGGGCTTCGTAGATCATTTTCTTATCGATAGGGACGTCACCGGTCAGGGGCTGGGGAATGAATACATGGGTATTGACTGCACGGAAATGGAAGTCATAAGGGAAGATCACTCGCTGAAGAGGTCCCATGTGCATGTTCAAGGCGTGCGCATCCGATCCACCGATGGCAACCACGCGGCGACCCTCGGCCAAAAGATCGTCCCAGCGCTGCAGTGTTTCAAGGATCGGGCTATGCCCGATGAATTGCGGGAAGAACGCGTAAAAGGCGCCATGCAATTTGGTTGGCACCACTGTCTTAAGTTCGCTCAGACCATTCCAAAGTTCGATGCCCGTGTAACCGTGGACATCCCAGGCTTCCCAGGAAATGTCCGTCTCGTTAAAGGCGGGAGCCTCCGGGTCACGCGGATGAGCGATAAACGATAAGCCGCCGGCTTCGGCGACTCCATTGATCAGCGTTTGCGGGTCATCGGCCAGCGTGGAGACGTCCCGATTGGCATTGAAGACCAAAAGATGGTTCTTTTGTGGGTCCCGGTCCTGGTCATGCACTTCCTGGCCGACCAGGAGCAGAACGCGGCTGCGATGAACGCGGTAGTAGCCCTCCACTCCTTGAACGAGCACGTTGTGGTCTGTCACAATAACCGCATCCAAGCCTGTTCTGATGGCGGCTTCTGCGATATCCTTGTGTGTACCTGACCCATCGGAGTAGCGGGTATGCATATGTAAGTTAACGATGATTTCGTGCATACCCAGCCCTTAATTCACCCGGGAACGCACAGAGATCAATGAGTTTTTCTCAAAATCTCTGAGCTTCGTGGCTCGAACCGTGATTGTGGACATTTTACGCATGAGACCTCAAGTTGACGTTTTTTCTCCCTAGCAGGTATAATGTTTCCGCTTAATAAAGGAGGCACGTTGTAAATGATTACCTATCTAAATATCGCGCTGATTATAATCTCGGTCCTGCTCATCCTGAGCGTGATCATACAAAGCAAGGGCGCAGGCCTGGGCGGGCTGACTGGTGCCGATACCGGCAGTATTTTCACTGCTCGTCGTGGCGTCGAGCGCACCCTGTTCTGGGTCACGATTGTGTTGAGCGTTATTTTCTTTGCCCTGGTCATAACGCTTCTTCTGATTGCCTAATTGAATGGATTTGCTCTGAAAGGCCGTTTGATCCGCGCGGCTAGTTTGCGCCCGCGAGGATGGGAAACGAGCCTTTCTTTTTGTCTATGAAACAATTACGCTGGCAGATACTGGTTGTCCTCGTCACATTGGGAATTGTGGCTGTTTTGTTATTCAGCCAGCAATCTCCCTCCGGTACAGGACCCATTCTTTCGCAGCCAGAGCAGGGGGGTGTTTATACCGAAGGACTGGTCGGCTCGCTGGGACGGCTCAATCCGCTTCTGGATTGGAACAATACTGCTGATCGCTCTGTAGACCGCTTACTTTTCAGTGGCCTCATCAAATTTGATGAACATGGTCTGCCGCAGAAGGATCTTGCCGACTGGGGAGTTGCAAAAGATGGGACGGTCTATAATTTTTCAATTCGTCCCGATGCAGTCTGGCAGGATGGAACACCTGTGACGAGTGATGACGTGATTTTCACCGTGGACATGATAAAGAGCGCGGGTTCGCTATATCCGCAGGACAT
>DATFQC010000398.1:0-7188 GCA_035264425.1 Anaerolineales bacterium | reverse complement strand
GAGCGGGGATGGGACTGCTTATCTTTTTCAGCTGCCTCGGCGGGATTCTGGCCGGGCTGATTGGCTACTTTATTTACCCAATCCGATATGCGGAAGATATTCTGTCAGATCACGATCTGAGGACGACGACCGAATCGGTTTAATTCTTTTTGAACCCTCCCATTGATTTGAAATGACTTTACAAGAAATTCGTCTATCTTGAGGGTTGTCTACTCTTATTCGCTGTGATATGCTCATTCGCACCAGCGATGTTGAGATTAAACCTTCCTTTCCGGCGGCCTCAGGGTATGAGGGGATTTTTCACGATCTGGCTGGGCCAGATGGTTTCTGGCATCGCCTCAAGCATCACGGCTGTTGCATTGCCCATCTGGATATTTAGTATCACCGAGAGCGGCGCGGCAGTCGGTTTCTTAGAGTTTTTTTTCTTTGGCTCTTATCTATTGGCTACACTGTTTGCGGGGATTTTGATCGATCGTAATGATCGAAAATTGATGATGCTGGCTTATGATTTTCTTTCGCTTTCCGGGTTGGCTATTTTGCTGGTACTTCAAACAGCCGGATTGTTGCAGGTTTGGCATTTATATGCTGCATCGGTATTTCAGGGCGTTGGCTCTGCGTTCCAATCGCCTTCTTATGCAGCTGCCATCACGACCATGGTTTCGAGAAAGCAATATATCCGTGCAAATGGCCTCATCTCTTTGCTGTATGACATTCCCGGGATATTTGGTCCGCTTCTGGCTGGGATCATGTATCTGGCTGTTGGTCTAAGCGGAATCCTGGCTATTAACTTGATTGCCTTTGTAGTTTCGATTGGAGCTTTGCTTTTCGTCGATGTTCCTGCGCCGCCACATACTGTGGAAGGTGATTTATCCCACAATAAGTTTTTGAACGAAGCGATTTACGGCATTAAGTATATTTTTCAGCGGCCGGGCTTGCTGGGGCTGCAATTGATCTTTTTTACTGGCAATCTATTTTCAGGGATTGCACTATCGGTCGCCGCACTTTACCCAATGATCCTTCTTCGGACGGGGAACAATACTGAAACGTTGGGAACGGTTCAGGCTGCCGGCGCGTTTGCTTCCGTGTTGGCTGGCATTTTTCTCACGACCTGGGGCGGCATCAAACGCCCGGCCAGGATCATTATTTTGGGCTGGCTTCTTTCCAGCCTCTTTAGCATGACCCTGCTCGGTGTAGGACAAGTTTTGATTATCTGGCTGATTGCCATGGTGATCGATTCGGTTTTTGATCCTATTGTGAACGTATCCATGGATGCATTTTTGCAAACAAAAGTGCCGCCTGATCTGCAGGGACGTGTCTTTTCGGCGAGCGATTTTATTGCACAGGCAATGATTCCTTTTACTCCATTGCTGGCCGGTTATTTTGGAGATCGGGTCTTTGAGCCAGCCATGCAAACAGGAGGTTTCCTTGCCAAAACGTTTGGCGGCCTGGTAGGCACAGGCCCAGGTTCCGGGTTTGGCTTGTTAATCTTGCTCTGTGGAGTTGGTGGGACGCTGGTGGGACTCACCGGCTATTTGATCCCTTCCATTCGGAACGTTGATCAACTCTTGCCTGATTTTCGGCGTGTGCCTCCGATCGGGATGATCAAGCGCTTTCAATCGGTGAGGACAAGGAAAAATACGCGCAAGACCAGAAAGATCATTCACAGAGTTGTCAGAGCGCGCACTGCCCAGCCACCGAATGAATAGTTCGAAGAAACTGGTTCTTCTGCTTGCGGCCGGAATCAAAAACAACTCACCTCTTGGTGAGTTGTTTTTTGGATGATTGAAATTTTTACTTTACTAAATCTTCCATGAGCTCCATAGGGACGACTGCTGCGCCAACAATACCCGGACCCGTATGGACACCCAGGACCGGGGAAATGCGAATGACTTCAAACCTGGCAATATTCAATTTTGATTTCAACTCATTTGCCAAAATATCTGCTTTTTCTGCGAAACGGCCATGCAAAATCGTAACCCACAGGGGAGTTTGCGCATACCTGTTGAAAAGATGTTCTTTAATAGCAGTGATAGACTTCCCAAGTGTGCGCCCCGTGCTAACCGTACTGTACTTCCCATCTGCATCCACCCGGATCACCGGTTTGAGGTTGAGCAGCGCGCCCGCCATGGCTTTCACGCGCCCGATGCGGCCGCCGCGTGCCAAGTACTCAAGCGTATCAAGTGTGTAAATGACCTCCGTTTTTTCGCGGATTTTCTCCAGTCGTTCCTGGATAATATGCAATGCCCAATTGGCCCTGAACCCCAGCGCTGCAGCCATTACCTGGAAACGTTGACCTCCTGAGAGAGTGAGCGTATCCCAATAGTTGACATGCGCTTCACTTTTTACTTGTTCACCGCCAGCGCGCGCTGAGTTAATTGTTCCACTCAACCCTGATGAAATATGAATGGAAAATATTTCCTTTTCTTTCTCGGCGAGTTTTCGGTATAACTCGGCAAATATTCCGCTGGATGGTTGTGCCGTCGTTGGGATGGAAGGTCGCATGGCTTCTAAGCGGTTATAAAATTCGTCTGCCGATATGTCAGCAGCGTTGACTTCCCCTTCGCGAAACTGAATGAACAAGGGGGCTTGCGTCACCTCCAATTGTTCCAGTTCCTCAGCAGACAGATCCGCCGCGCAATCCGTTACAATTTTCATTTGAATCTCCTGATACCGTTTTACCTGCGAAGTATTACAGAGTCAAGAGAATGAAAACCCTACATCATTAAATAAAAACTCGGACAAAAGAACTTTGTCCGAGTGTGGAAATTCATTGCGCTTTATAGGCTGTGATCTTCGCGCTGTAGACTGCTTTATATACATCATCTCGTGAAATGGTCTGTAGCTCAATGACATCGTCCAGATCATTGATGACGGAGTCAATCGTTTCGTGGTCAAAAAATACGGGTGTTACTGAGATATTTGTAAACCCAACCGCCTGCATCATTCCAATATAATCTTTTGAGTCTACTGCGCCTGCCACACAGCCTGCCCATGCACTCAGGCTTTGTTTGATCGAATCGGGAAGTGGTCCATCTGTCACAATGTCAGAAACCGCTAATTTGCCACCGGGTTTCAGCACACGGATGGCCTCTGCAAAAACTTTGGATTTGTCAGGGGCAAGATTAATAACGCAGTTCGATATGATGACGTCTACTATATTGCTTTCAACAGGCAGCTCTTCAAGATAACCATGACGAAACTCCACATTTTGGATGTTCAACCGCTTTGCACTGGACTGAGCGCGTTCGATCATTTCGGGAGTCATATCCACGCCGATGACTTTTCCTGTCTCGCCAACTTTCTTGGCCGCGAAAAAACAGTCCAGCCCGGCACCGGAGCCGAGATCAAGGACAGTTTGCCCTGGCTGCAGCGAGGCGAGCGTGATCGGGTCGCCGCAGCCGTAGCTGATCGTGGATTCGCCTTCGGGAAGCGTGGCGAGTAAATCCGCTGGGTAGAGACTGCTTTCAGCACTACAGCAGCTGTCAGATCCGCAGCAGGCTGCGTTATTCTTGATCCGCTCTGCATAATGCTCTCGAACAGTATCGTGGATGGTGGTAGTTGTAGTCATCTTTGATCTCCTTTTACAAATATGTTTTTGGATCATCGCCGTTTTCTCTTCGGCGTTGACGAATATCAAGAATTGTTTCTGTCGATCGAACCAGTCCAAAGAGGATGGTGCCAATCAGCACGGTCAAAATTGTATTCATAACATTTTTTCCTTTTCCTAAATGTTGAAGGAAATTGCGCACAGTTAGTTATAGGCAGAGCCCAGTAGAATCGTTCAAAATCCTTCTCATATTAATCTGACACTTCTTTATGTGGCAATTGTTTCATATAGAAGGTTGCCTATACATGATTATAAAAAATTTCTTACCGATAAATTCTCTCTGTTGCGCCTAAGCGCAACAGAGATCCTTCTTTAGCAGCAGCCACCACCCCCACAACAACCACCCTCGCAGTCTTCACAACCACCGTCATTCAATACGATCAGTTCGTTCATGGCATTCACCTCCTTTCATATAGACGTTTGTCTATTGATTTAGGCAAAAAAATTGGAGTGCAGCGCGCGTCTACTCTCCAATCTTATTGGTTGATTACTTTTACCAGATTCTCAGTCGTGCTGGTTTCGGGTGCAAATTTGATCATCAATTGTCCACAACAGGCCACAATATTATCCTGATTAAGTGAGTAGAATGTCTGTTTGCCTTCCTCACGAATCTTCACAAGATCTGCTTCTCGCAAGATGGCAAGGTGGTGCGAGATAGTGGGTTGAGATAAGCCAATTTTTTCAACGATCTCATTGACCGAGAGCCAACAGCAGCAGCACTCGCTCATGATCTTCTGGCGAGTTTCATCGGCAATGGCTTTGGCAAAAACGACAGGACTGGCTTTCATTGAAAAGCTCCATTAAATTCAGCGAGTAGAAATTCCTGTGTGCCGAGAGGTCCAGTTAGTGATAAGAAAACTAGCTCACTATTTGAAACGACGTTCAACGTAAATTCCAAGAACGGGCAACATAACCGTTCATTCGAAATAAATTCAGCAATTTTGGAGATGAATTCCGTCTCATTTGGAAACCTGAACTCATAACCATTTTCTATGTCCTGGACACTTTGAACTGCTTGAATTAGCTCGGTCGTGGTCTGGATGTGAGCTTCCCGTTGGGAGGGAGTAAACACTCCCATATTACACGCGAGATGAATATCAGGGTTCATATAGATAAACTTCTATTTGACATTATATCGAAGTTTGTCTATTTGTCAAGATGCCGCAGACAATTGACTTAAGCCGAAATTCATTCTATAACATTAGATATATACAAAGGAGACAAGCATGAGCAATGATGCGGTTCGAGCACTCATCCTTTCCGGCGGTGGTGGGCGCGGCGCGTTCCATGCCGGAGTGTACAAGTATCTGATGAAGAACTATAAGGTAAATGTAGATTCGAATCATGCGGGTGCATGGGAGCCGCAGATCATCGTGGGCACCTCGATCGGGGCAGTGAACGGCGCGGCTATTGCACAAGGTATGTCTGCAGATCAATTAGTAGAAGTCTGGAAATCACTGGAGGAGCAGGATATTCAGGGGTTGCCGCCCGGGATGCGCGGCATCGCGCGTTGGGCTGCGCGTGCCATCTTCAAGGAAGTGATGGATGCGAAACTTCCTCAGATCGCGCCGGCGGAAGCGACCTCTCCAATTCCTAAAGAATTCTGGCCGCCATTGCCTTTGCTCCCGCGCTGGATTGCTGAACGATTGGTAGGCCATTGGATTAATCTACTGGATACCGGCCCTCTGCGTAAAACTCTCTTCAACCGCTTTCATCTGGACGAAGCCCGGCTGGCTGCCAGCGAAAAGGCGTTGCTCATTGCTGCCACCAAAGTGAGAACAGGCGAACGCGTATTGTTCAGTAATCGGGATGTGATGGATCATAAACGCGACGTGATGCGGTCGGATGTTTACTCGGGAATCACAGTGAACCGAATTCTGGCTTCCTGTTCGATCCCTCTGGTCTATCCATGGACATTTGATGCCGACACGGACGCTTTCTATTGGGATGGCGCTTTGGTAGCCAATACACCCCTCGGCGCGGCCATTGACATGATGGGAGGCGATACAAGCACTCCTGCGGAAGTAGTGGTCGTCATGATGACGCCCTGGTGGGAAAGCGGTGATCCCGCGCCTGAGAAGTCTGAAACGGAACCTAAATCGTTTGGTGATGCGATTACCTGGATGCTGGATTGGATGCTGCTCGCTTCCTTTCGCGAAAACCTGAAGATGATCCATGCTTTCAACGAACTGGCGGAACGGGAACGGGCGGAGGGCGGTCCTCCGTATCGCTATCGTCACGTTAGGCCAATTATTGTCGCCCCATTGGAATTTCTGCGAGCCGAACGGATCATCGACTACGACGGAGATGTCTCCGCCACATTAATCGAGGATGGCTACAAGGCTGCGAAACATGCCTTTGAAAAGGCGTTTCCAGATTCGTAACTTTGACATTCCAACCCCGATCAACTTTTTTGTTCTGGCTTGAAGCCCAGGTTTCTCGCGATAATCCTATCTACCACACGTTTGGGTAAAAACATTTGAATGATGCGTCTCAGGGCAGGCCCAGGAATAACAGCATAGCGGACACGAGGGTTGGGAGTTGTCAGCACGTGTAAAACAACCTCGCCAACTTTTTCAGGTGGAAAGCCTTTCCGTCCATTTTCGATCATGTACTTCTTTACGCGCTGCCCAAACTCAGCGTAGTCTGTATTCGCAAATACGGACAAATCCTCCTGTTCAGCCTTATCCCAGATGGGTGTCGCCACTGAACCAGGACCTATAATAATGACATCAATTCCGTACAGCATTAGCTCGCGGCGCAGACTTTCTGAGAATCCTTCCAAACCGTGTTTCGAGGCGGAATAAGCACCTACAAATGGACCGCCAGCCTTGCCTCCCACCGAACTAATATTAATGATGCGACCCGGTTTTCCCCGCAAGGAGTGGTCACTGCCCAGTAAAGCGACGAATGCTTTTGTAACGATCAAAACACTCACCAAATTAACTTCCAGTTGGTGCCGAAAATTATCTGCGGAAAGATGAATCAAAGGTCCAGGGACGGCAATGCCAGCGTTATTGACCAGCCCGCACAAAGTCTCCCCATTCAATTGTTCCCGCACTTGTTGCGCGGCGGCCTGGACAGCTGTCTCATCTGTCACATCAAAGAACAGGGGATGGAAATTCTCTCCAAACTCCTTGGAAAGGCGTTCGGCATCCTGGGTTTTGCGTACACTTCCGAAGACACGGAAACCATTCTGGATCAGGATTTTTGTGATGCCCCAGCCAATCCCGGTGGAAACACCCGTCACAACAACACTTTGCATAATTTATTCCTCTCATGAAATGTCATTGTAAAACCTTCTAAGATACACCAGTCCTTTAACCTCGCGCGACTCGCAAAATCCGGACTCCGATCGGTTCGCTCTTTCCCTTCAATGCCATATGCCGGCGTTCCAAATCTTCCTGGTTTAGGTTGGCAGCCGCGTAGGAAGCTTCGCTAATAAGAATTTCTCCCGCGCCCGCTTCGGATGCAAGCCGCGCCGTAATGTTGACATTATCTCCCAGCGCGGTGAAATCAGCTGTACTGTCTTTATCTCCTACCACGCCGACAAACGCGCGGCCAGTATGGACGCCGATTCC
>DATFQC010000397.1:0-2919 GCA_035264425.1 Anaerolineales bacterium | reverse complement strand
AGTACGGAAACATACAACGGGCTGGCATAAGTGAGATCGCGCTCCACACATTCTTCAATGGTGTGCTTGGGGTCGCCAAACCAATATTTCAATCCCCATTGTTTTGCTTCGGGGCTGCGGCTTGGGAAATATAACTTCATTCCCTTATTGTAGGATTCAATCGGCGAAACTTCATGGAAGAGATCGCCCAGCCCCTCTTTTTTGAGGCGTTCAAATGAGTCAAGCTGGACTTCGATCAGGTTGGGTAATTTGATATCGATGGGAATACGCGCGTAACTTTTGCGGGGTAAAGAAGACATTCGGTTCTACTCCTGGCCTGGGGCTGGTGAGTCGGGTTCAACGTGTCACATCAATCCCTAAACTTTATTCTTTTCAAATGCTTGGTAAGTTTAAAATCTGGAGACCATGCAACTGGTGGTAAACACACAAATCCATCCCGCGTCATTTGGCGGGATAGCAAACGGTGATTATATACGAAAGTTCATTTATGCGCAAGGGGCTTTTTGCTTGGATTTTCGCCCCTGCCCTGTTTGGGAATGGGCGGATTGTATCACATTCCTGTATTTTCGCAACCCAAAACGGGCCAACGGGTTTTTGTTTATTAAGATCAACAAAATTCAATATCACCGGAGGCAGGATGACGACACCGCAAGCAACAACGAACGATCGACGTGAAATCTTCGGCTGGGCCATGTACGATTGGGCCAACTCTGCGTTCAGCACAACAGTTGGAACTGTTTTCCTTGGCCCCTATATCGCATCCCTGGCAGCGGAGTCTGCAAAAGTAAGCCAGGATGGATTAGCCCGGTTCTTTGGCATTCCGGTTGCGCCGGATTCATTTCTGCCCTATTGCATTTCATTCTCTGTTGGACTGCAAGTTTTATTCCTCCCCATTCTCGGTGCGATAGCTGATTACTCTCATTTGCGTAAGCGTATGATGCAAATCTTCGCGACTGTTGGCTCGCTCGCAACGATTGCCATGTTTTTCATCACGGGTAATCTATGGTGGCTGGGAGGTGTTCTCTTTATCATTGCCAATCTTGCTTTTGGGGCAGCAATTGTGTTCTACAATGCCTATCTGCCAGATATTGCCAGCGAAGAAGAACGTGACCGCACTTCTTCCTTCGGTTTTGCAATGGGCTATATCGGCGGAGGGATTCTGCTTGCACTAAATTTGGCTTTTTTCATATTTAGCGACGACATCGGGGTTCCCGGAGATCTGGCTGTCCGTATCAATCTTGCATCGGCTGGTGTATGGTGGATAGGTTTTTCCTTAATAACCTGGGCACGCCTAAAACCACGACATGCAGCGCGGTCGCTTCCCGCAGGTGAAAGCTACATTGGTATTGGATTTAAACAATTGGGCATAACTTTTCGTGAACTAAAAAACTTTCCTGAAACCTTAAAGTTTCTCTTCGCCTACTTTCTTTATAATGATGGCATTCAAACAGTGATCGCCATCGCGTCAACATTCGCAGCAGCTCCAATTGTGCGTGGTGGCATTGGTTTATCGCAGGATACGCTCATTGCCGTGATCCTTATGATCCAATTCGTTGCTTTTGGAGGCGCGCTGTTTTGGGGAAGGCTGGCAACCTGGATTGGCGCGAAACAATCAATTATCGTCAGCCTGGTTATTTGGGCAGGGGTTGTTATTTTTGCTTACGGTGGATTGAAGGGCGACAGCCGCGTCACACAATTTTTCATTCTGGGAGTTCTGATTGCTTTAGTATTAGGAGGTTCACAAGCGATCAGTCGCAGCTTGTTTGCACAAATGATCCCACAAGGCCGAGAAGCGGAATTTTATTCATTCTATGAAGTTAGCGAGCGCGGAACTTCATGGACAGGCCCGCTGATTTTTGGACTTGCAAACCAATTGTTTGGAAGCCTGCGCTACGGTATCCTTGCATTAATTTTTTACTTTATCGCAGGATTAATTGTCCTGCCGTTCGTCAATGTGCAAAAAGCAATGGATGATGTAAAAAAACATACACAAAATTCGTAAGCAAAAGACCGAGGTAATCAGCCTCGGTCTTTTATTGAAAGTGAAGTCACCATATTGCTTAACTGCGCCGTATCAGCGAAAAAGGCTCGCCTCCAAAACTGGCTCGAAATATGGCCGCGCTGACGGCGGGCAAATTAGACATCGCCGGATAAACCAGATAGCGCTCTGACCAGAGGGGATGAAATTTCTCTTTAAAGGAATGCAAACCGCGAAAGTTATAAAAACGGTCGACGTTCTGATAAATAAAATTCAAAGCACGTTCGATGATCGGATCATCAGATTGTTCCCCTACACCAGATAATGCGCTCAATCCCAGATTGAAAGTGGAGAACCCCTGCTCACGTGCCCACTGAAACAGGGATACAAACAGAAAATCCATGAGCCCAGATTCGCCGTGTTGTAGATAACGCATCAGGTCCACCGCAATTTCATTTGCCTGAAATTCAGTCACAACATTGGCAAATCCTGCGATAAAGCCTTCACGATCGCGAACGAGCAGAATCGGACAGGTATTCAGATATGCATCATCGAACCAACCCAGGGAAAATCGCAGTTCAGTGGCGCGATGGGCCGTGAGCCAATCGTCGCTAACAAATTTCAATTCGCGCAACATCCGCGCGGAATAAGGCGGCTGGATCACATCATAATGATAACCAAGTCGCACCATCTTGTTATAACTGTTTCGCAAAGTCTTATTCTGACTACCATCGAGTGTAAAGCAGGCTACATCCACAATGGCTTCATGACCAATGGGAAGGGTATGAAATTCCCGTGATTTATAGGTGTCAATATTTGTTGAGGATACTTGATAGAAGGCAGGAAGCCAATCATTTTTGGAGCAAAAATCCTGGAAGGAGGAAACTGCCTTTTCAAAATCATCCCTTGGTCCAATCGGATCACCTAATACCAATGCAACT
>DATFQC010000396.1:0-4784 GCA_035264425.1 Anaerolineales bacterium | reverse complement strand
GAGGCTGCCAGTCCGCTGAAGATCGCCGCGCCCGTTAATTGAAGCAAGGCCACCGGATCCATCTGCACAAAAGGAAAACGGAATGCCAGCAGCATGGCAATCCCTGCCCCTGCAATTGCCATCCCGGCTCGAAAGAACGTCCACACCCGCCGGGCATTCCCCAGCACGAGAACGCCAGTCAGTGACGAGAAAAGATAATAAGGCGTCAGGTCTAATACGTTCGGCAGGTTGTAGGTCACAAGAATGGCCAGCGCGATCGAGAATACAATGCCTGTCTCCAGGCCAAACAACGTGGCGATCAACAAGCCCAGCGCGGCCAATGGAAAGGCGTATGGCAGGACTGTGCGATTGGGAATCGTGAGGCGGGCGCTCACGATAAATAGAATAAAGATCAATGCGACCAGAATGAGACTACGCGCCTCAAATTGGAACGGCAAATGACGCCGCGAAAAATAAAGATTGACAAATGCAGCAATCATGATGACCAGTGCGCCCGCGCCGATATAATCCTGCCAGGGGCTGGCTTCCTCGATCAAATCGAATTTCTGGAGAGCCTCGAAGTCCGCGCGACTGATGATCTGCCCACGCAGGATGATGATCTCCCCCGCTTTATATTCCTGAATCACGGGCTGTACCGCATCACGCGCAGCCTGTTTGGCTTCTTTCGTTAAATCTTCACTCAACAAGCTATTGGGTGTGACAAAGGCTGTCACCAGTTCCGAAACAAGCGCCGCTTGCTCTTCATTCAGAGCCAGGCTCACCAGCGAGGGGACCGTTCGCTGAACGGAATCGACATCCTGTTCATGGATCGTGCGTCGCATGACCTGCTCCAGCACGCTCAACGCTTCCTGCTGAATGGTTTCCCAGCGCGCGGCTGGCAAATCAAGAATGCTTGCAATGGTCGCGGGCTTCAGCTTGATATCGCTCAGGGAAGCAATATCAGCAGCCTTCTGTTCGGGTGTAGCATTCTCATCCTCACGAACAAGGGTAATATACTGCAACGCGGCGCGGAGTTGCTCAATTTGACGGCGGGCAATGGTCGGGTTCGGTGCAGCATAAACAGGCGCGACGGCATTCTCTGCCGCCGAACGCATCTCTTCCGTCCGCACTTCGCTGATGTAATCAAGCGGTTTCGGCGCCTGAAAATCACTCGGAGAAACATCGCCTGGCTTAAGGGGAATGGCCGTTGTATGGATTATCTCTGGCAAGACCAGCGCCCCGTAGGATATGATGCTGACAATGGTGAGCAGGACGATTTGAAACAAGCGGATGCGCGCTGGCACTTGACGAACGCGCGCGGTTGAAATCCCCATATTAGTTTGGTGGTCGTAGATAAGGAGTCACGAAATGTGTGGAGAAATCCTTTTTTAAATCTCCCTGACCCCGTATCCTTGTGGCGAAAAAAATGAACGTCATAAATTACTTTTGCAGGAGTTCCCGCACGGTCGCGCTAACCATGTCATTGGGCGCACGGCCTGCCACTTTTGCCATGACGACTTTCATGACCTTCCCCATATCGGTGGGAGAGGCCGCGCCGGTTTCAGCGATGGCCTCCTGGGCGAGTGCGCGCAGTTCTTCGGCAGGCATGGCTTTTGGCAGGAAGACCTGCAGCACATTGATCTCGGCTTCGTTGGCTTCGATCAGATCAGCACGATTGGCCTTCTTCGCCTCCTCCAGCGACTCGCGGCGGTTCTTGATCTCCTTTTGAAGGAGATTCATCACGGCCGTATCGTCCAGTTCGATCCGTTTGTCTACTTCCACTTGCTTGACCGCCGCCAGCGCCATGCGTACCGTGCGCTTGCGCACTTCATCCCCGCTTTTCATGGCGTCTTTCATGGATTCGTTCAGTTGGGCTTTGATACTCATGAGGCGGATTATACTAGAGATAAGGAGGGAAAGAAATTATCTTGAAAAATAATTTATGATGCTCAACCTCTCAGCTCTTAAAGCCATTTCCATCCAAGATCACCAGTTAAACTTTGAAGATGCCAAACCAACAAAAGTTTACTTTCTAAACTGAATTTTCTATTCACCTGCTGACCGTTGCAGTTCCAGATTTTCAATGCTTAGACTTTCGTGGCCTAGTGCAATTTTTTGGAATCTGCTCGCTCGTTGATTAAGGTCACGCGCCTTCGCCAGGAATATTTCCGATCGGGAAACTTCCCCAGCGTTTTGCATATGCTCTCCTATGTGTTCAAGAAGCATAGAAGCTTCCTGAAACCCGCGAGTGGCTTGCCATATTAATTCACCAATTCTTTCCATCAGGTCTTCCATCAACGCATCTTCTGTAAAACCATGGCCGGTGTGACAACGGAACCTGGACAGCTTGCCTTCGGTAATTCTGACCAGAGTCCCTCGGCACGCGGGACAAGTGAATGGCGTCAGCGAGCCCAATTCCAGGACAGTTTTCTCTGGAAGGTTAACTCCTGCAGCGATCTGCACTTCCGTGGCCATACGCTTAAGATCCCTATCCATATCATCTCCCACCATTGCTTCCTGATCACCTTCCGTAGAGGCCAGTTGCGCCAGCAATGGTGCAATGTCTGCCGAACGAACTTTGTAATCTGGTTCGATATACTCGAGGGCGCTGCGGGGCATCGACGGGTAACGCGCCTCATAAGGATCCTGAACAATGGCAGTCCCACCCAGACGCTTTATGCTCCACAGGCCAGAAGCGCCATCGTTCAGTGCGCCAGAGAGAACCACTCCAATGGCTCCTGGCCCATAAGAATAAGCTGCTGAGCGGAAAAGCGCATCAATCGAGGGGCGAAAACCATTTTCTTTGGGTCCCTTTTTGACAGCCACATGGCTGTCATCAATTAGTAAATGATGGTCTGGAGGGGCTACATAAATGTAGCCCGCCTGGATCTGCGCGCCATCCTGCGGGTGGAGGGCAGATAGTGGTCCGAAATGGTCGAAAAGTTCCGGCAGCAAGCTGGGCTCATAGGCCGGTATGTGGAGTACTATGAAAACAGGAACAGCCAAATCTGCCGGAAGTTGAGAAACCAGCTCTTTGAGCACTTCAAAGCCGCCAGCGGATGCACCAATGACAATACAGCGCGGTAACATAGTCACCTCCTTTTCCTTCGTTCATTTGCTCGTGCCGCGACGTGCTGTCGCTGACGGTGGTACTTTCCCTCTCTTCTAGCCTGGCTGGCAGAACAAGTTTTGATCGCCCGTTCAACATTATTAACGGGCGACCATCCTTCTTGTTCCAATCAGCTTATTCTTCGCTGGAATTAACGCAATTGTGACCCCCACCCACGGGGTTTGCTCAGAAATTGATTGTCAGCTTCACCCGGGCTTCCTGCAGGCATCCGGCGAAATTACTACTCCTATCGATCATTTCTTCGAACCCGTCAAGGCCGTTGTGATCCCCAAACCCACATAAACCAATCCTGCAAAGTACCGCTGTCCCTTCTGGAAATTCCGATTGCCTCTCAACCTCACAGCCAGGGAACTGGCTACTAAGGCGTACAGACTGTCCGTAATGATCGCCATGCCAACAAAGAGCGCGCCCAGTAACAACGTCTGTCCGGTGACGTTTCCTTTGGCCGGATCTACGAACTGAGGCAAAAAGGCAAAGAAGAATAGCGCAGTCTTGGGGTTGAGCAAGTTGATGGCAAATCCCTGCCAGTAAATGCGCGCGAAACTTTCCTGTTGTATCTCCCCATGCTCTGATTCAGCCTCGCGGACAAACAGCTTTCGAATTCCAAGATAAATAAGATAGGCGGCACCCAGGTATTTCACGACATCGAATGCCAGCGCGGACGATAATAAGATCGCGGAGAGGCCCAGAGTGGCAGCGACTGCCTGTAGAAAGTTTGCCGTCTCAATCGCCAGAACGGAGACGAGCCCGGCCAAGCGTCCCTGGTTGGCACTGCGGGCCGTGATGTACAACACGGCCGGACCAGGAACCAATAATAAAGCCAGTGTCGCTCCCAGAAAGAAGGTAAGCTGTGAGAATTCAATCATTGTATTTCCCTATGTTTTGGATTTATAGTATTTCAAAACTTCCCAGCCGACAAAACCTTATGAATTCTTTTAGATGTTTCTTTTCATCGCCTGCGAAATAGTCAAATGGATGCACGCCTATAATATCCAGTAATCCAACCTGCAGCTCGTCTTCCAGCATTTCCCGCTCCTCAGGAGACAGCCATTCGGGAAGATCATCCTCCACCGACAAATCGACGTTCCAATCAATTTTGATATTCGTATCAGAAATATCATTCAGTGATTTTTCCAGCGCGCGGGCCAGTGCCAGGGCATCTTCAGCTTTCACGCTCTGACCATCATTCGTTAAATAGATACCGTGCCAATCCGCTTCTAATTGGGAAAAATCAAGGTGGGAAGGTGGTTGAGTGCCCATCGGCTGCCAGCCGTAGGAAATCGCCAACTCCAGGGCCTTCGCCCAGAATTGTTTACTGAATGTTCTACAAATAACTGTCGATTGGTTGACGAGTTCAAAGCTCATAGTGTTGGGTATTCCCTGATTATACTGAGAAGGCATGTCATTGCGAGGAGCAAACCACTTCGCGGCGAGTGATGACATCTGCGCTTGAAGCTGAACGCTTTACTTAAATAGAATGTTGATACAATATCGCCCATTCCTGAAAACCGACGGCTGGAGAGCTAAATATGAGTATTCAAAACGCATATAACGAATGGTCAGAAACCTATGATACTGATCAGAACCTGACGCGTGATCTCGATCAGAAAGTGACGCGAGAGACACTTGCCAATTTGCGTTTCGATTCCATCCTTGAGATTGGTTGCGGTACAGG
>DATFQC010000395.1:0-3644 GCA_035264425.1 Anaerolineales bacterium | reverse complement strand
TCGATAAACAGGAACTGATTGACTATATCGAGGGCCATCCGGATGTCTTCCCGCCGGGAAAATTCAATGATTATCTGGCGATGGTCGAGCCGGAGCAATTCCCTGAGTTCACAGAACTCCTGTATCAACGTGGCCACAGCGAACAGGTCATCAGTGGGATCCTGGGAGGGAATTTCCTGAGAGTCGCAGAACAGGTCTGGAAATAATTCCCACATTGTTGCTCGAGTGGACGGCGATGCCGTTCCGCCGTCATATTGAGACCAGCAGAACGATTTAAAAATTCTCCGTGACTCCATGTCTCTGTGGTTAATGAATCCTGCTACAATTCGACAATTCAGCTTAACACAAAAGAACCTCTACGGAAAATCAACAAGCTCCATCACTGTATTTCCCTTTGTGCTCCTTCGTGCCCTTCGTATTTAAACGTGTTTAAAAGGAATCAATATGAATCAAACCTACGATGCCATCATTATCGGCGCAGGGGTGATGGGCGCCAGCCTGGCCTTCCACCTCGCCGAGCGCGGACTCAAGCCTGCCGTCCTCGAACGCAAAGTCACCGCTTCGGGTGCCACCGGTCACTCAAGCGGACTCGTCCGTATGCACTACGACCTGGCGGCCGAGTCTGAACTGACCTTTGTCAGTTACAAAAACTACTTCAATGATTGGAAGCACAGAGTCGGCGGTGACTGTGGCTTCCTCAACACGGGCTTCATGCAGATCGCCAAACGTGAGCATGAGGACAAGCTGCGCGGCAACGTCGCCAACCAGCAGCGCATCGGCATCAACACCTCTGTTATCTCTGCCGCCGAGGTGAAGAAACTCTTTCCCGATATGGTCACCGACCACTTCGATTTCGCCGCCTATGAACCCGACTCGGGCTACGCTGACGCGACTCTCACCACCAATTCCTTCTTCGAATCGGCCAAACGCAACGGCGCGACCCTCATTCAAAATTGCGAAGTGACCGCCATCCACACCTCCGGCGGACGCGTGACCGGCGTCAGCACCACACGCGGGGATTTCGATGCGCCCATCGTCATCAACGCAGCAGGCGCCTGGGCTAGGCAGGTCGCCAGCCTCGCAGATATCGATGTCCCGTTGGAGACGTGGACTCACGACGTCGCCTTCCTCCACCGTCCGCCCTCGCTGGGAAAGTTCCCGGCCGCGATTGACGACGTGATCAACTGCTACTACCGCCCCGAGGGCAGTGCACTCATCCTGGCGGCGGGCGAAGACGAGTCCCTGCGCGGCGAACCACCCGGCGCCGAGGACCAGACGCCCACGCCGACGTTTCTTGAAAAACTCATCGACCAGATGATCCAACGCATCCCAAAGATCGAAGAGAGCGGCTTGCACTCCATCCACGTCGGACGCGACGGCATCACTCCGGACCAGCGCGCCATCTACAGCGCTTCAGGAATTGACGGTTTCTACCTTGCCTGCGGGTTGAGCGGCACCGGCTTCAAGACCTCTCCCGCCGCGGGCGCCAGCCTCGTCGAGCTCATCCTGGACGGCGCGCCCCAAACCGTAGACATCACTCCCTTCCGCTTCGAACGCTTCGCCAATGGGCAACTGCTCGAAGGCGAATACGGATACGGACATATCTGGAAGTAAATCCATTTACAAGTATGTCGCGGTGAGCGCGCCCTGCGAGCAGTCAAGGGTTTCCTCGCCGGTTCTGTCATATATCGTGATCTGTATCAAAAGGAGGATCGATCCCAATGACAACACCAACAATATACGAATGGGGTGGTGGTCAGGATGCCTTTGAAAAATTGACCGAGGTGTTCTATGCGAAAGTGTTGAAGGATGACATGCTCCGGAATCTGTTCCAAAATATTTCCTCGCAACATTCGAAATATGTGGCCCACTTTCTCTCAGAGGTCCTGGGTGGGCCCAAACTCTATACTGGAGAGGAAAAAAGAAGCCATGCGCATATGATCTCCCAGCACGTGGGCAGGAAGCTCGACGAAACCCAGAGGAAACGCTGGGTCCAGTTATTCCTCGAGTCGGCCGATGAAATCGGCATGCCTGATGACCCGGAATTCCGTTCGGCGTTAGCGGGTTATCTGGAATGGGGCAGCCGGTATGCGGTTGTTAATTCCCAGACTAGTGAGAATCCGATTGACGAAGACGCACCCATGCCAAAATGGGCTTGGGGGGAACCGGGCGCGCCAGATCAACCCAAACCGAAGGATTCCAAATAAGAATGTTTGGCTGTGAGAAATGGTAATCAGTGAGAGTTAATGGAAGGCGAGTATGGGTATGGACATATCTGGAAATAGAGGAAAGACTGCGGATGTCTGCCCTATCGCATACCTCCGCAGTCTTATTTTGGCCCGCGCCGCTTTTGACTTAGCCAAGGATTTATTTGGTTTCCAAACCTTTCTCTATTCTTTAGCATGTTCAGATCAGCAGGGGAACACCAGGAAAAAATCCTGGTACCCATTGGTTGGCATACATACGGAAGCCTAACGAGCCTACTACTTGCATATTTACCAAAAGACATTTGCCTTTTACGTAGATTCAAACAACAACAGGATATCGTAGTGGAACGCTTTGCGCGTGCGTTTCCAACCAATTTTCTAGCGTCAAATAAATTCCTCACCGGCTGGGAAGTTTGTCACGAAGTCCTAAATCCTCCTGGAGAAAAAATGGCATTAAAGAGATGGATGTATCGTGGGGAACACCCAAATTAATTGACCAAAATCATCAATAAGGGCTGGGCATTCATCCACTCGCTGGGAATCTTTCCCAACTACCTCGTCACGCTGGAAGTGGTCGGGAGGCAATCAGGAAAAACGATCAGTTTCCCACTGGCGCTGACGGTGATGAATGGAGAACGGTATCTCGTGTCCATGCTGGGAGAGAATACGAACTGGGTTCGAAATGTCCGGGCGGCCGATGGAAAAGCAACGCTTCGGCACGGAGTTCGCGAGCAAGTCCTTTTGGAAGAGGTGGACGTCAACCAGAGAGCGCCCATCTTGAAGGCATTTTTAAAGCATGCTCCTGGAGCGCGTCCGCATATCCCTGTAAGCAAGGATGCATCCCTCCCAGAGTTTGAAAAAATAGCTTCGCAGTATCCGGTGTTTCAGGTGAAAACAAGTCAATAACAAATCTGTCGTTCTCTCGAAATCAACCGAAAGGGCAAGAAGATGAAAGGTTCCGTCCGAGCCATCCAGTTCAGTATCGCATTGATATTGTCCGCCTGTGCAGGTCTTCAAAAAGATCACACAGGCCCGGCCATCAGTGATATTTCCACATCAGACAAAGTTGTGGTGATTTCCGATTGTCTTGCCACTTCCGTCACCATTACCGCGAAAGTAACGGATGCGTCGAATGTAAAAAGTGTTCTACTATGGGTTCGCGTCGGCTCTGACCAGGCATTTGCTTCATCGAATATGAGCCTGCAAAATGGTATTTATACGGCAAAAGTAAAAGGAGCAGATCTACAAGGTCATGGATATGGGGCCATGGAATTTTATATTACAGCAGAAGATGAGGATGGCAATTCGAGCAAAAGCCCAGTCGATAACAGCATCCAATTTTTGCCTTGTGTAAACAATTAATACAGTTCAACCCGAAATTTTCTTGTTGACTTTAGAAAAATCAGACCTATAATATCTAAGTAACCTGTTTTAGGA
>DATFQC010000394.1:0-10214 GCA_035264425.1 Anaerolineales bacterium | reverse complement strand
TCTGACCAGACCGTCTTGGATGTGATCCTGGCTGCCAAAATGGCTGCCAGCAAAAGTGAAGCGCGACGCCTGTTTGATCAAAAGGGTGTGCGCTTAGACGGTGAGACAATTGAACGAGGGGACGTGATTTTTCCACATCCGGGTGTATTACAGGTTGGCAAACGAAAGTTTTTGAGGGTCAGATAACTGGACTGGCAGGATAGCAGATAGCACATGCTATCCCGTCGGCTTTTCGTCTTCTTCAACCATGGTAAGAAAAATGTTCACAATCCTTGGGTCAAGAATTGTGCCTGCGCATTCTTTAAGATATTCTTTTACCTTCTCGCGCGACCAGGCCTTTCGATAGGGGCGGTCCGATAATAGTGCATCCCAAATATCAACAACTGAGAAAATTCGGGCCGACATAGGGATTTGCTCGCCTTTTAGGGCACGTGGGTAACCCTTTCCATCCCAGTGCTCATGGTGGCAGTAGGGAATATCGATCACACCGCGCAAAAACGAAATGGGTGAAAGTAGATTATGGGCATAGGTAGGATGCTGGCGCATCTCAACCCATTCTTCCGGGGTGAGTTTTCCTTTCTTTTTCAATATATGATCTGGAACACCCATTTTACCAATATCATGTAACAACACGCCTCGATAAATATTCACCATTTCGTTGTCACTCACGCCCATATATCTTGCCAGACGCATGGTAAGTTCTGTGACACGGCGCGTATGCCCCTCGGTTTCCCTATCCCGTAGTTCCAGCGCCCGTGCCCAGCCTTCCAGGGTCGTGTCATATGCCTGTATCAATTCTTGGTTTGAGCGTTGCAGGTTTTCAAATAACTGTGAACTGTCTATCGCGATCGCAGCCTGACCCGCTAGCGTGTGCAAAAACTCCATCCAATCTGGGGTAGCAGAGATTGGTGAACGATGGAATACTTCAAATACACCTTTAATTTGCCCTTTTACAATCAGTGGAATTCCAATATACGTGACAAAGCCTTCACGCTTAATGAGCGGTTCGTGACTGGCCTCGGGCGCGTTTTGGAGATTCGTAATATGGCATGTTTGCTGCCGGATAATAACTTGACCTGCCAGACCTTCGCCAATTCGCATTTGTGGGCGAGTGGGTGAAGGGATGTTAAATCCGACACCAGGCAGATACGTAAGGCTCTGTAGATCAGGATGATACAACCCAATATTGACGGCATCCACGTTGAGATGGTTAAGGGTTTGATCCATCAAAATATTCAGAGTGAGGCGCAAGTCAAAGGAGGATGCGATGGCAGAATCAATATCGCGTAATGAGGTCAATCTCCGAACCTGTTTTTGGCTTTGATCATAAAGTTGGGCGCGATGGATCGCGTTGCCAGTAATTTCGGCCAATATCGTTAGAAGGTTGATATCTTCAGTGATATATTGACCTGTCTCCAGCACAACTGCCAAAACGCCAACGGGTCCCCCGGTGGATTGGATTGGAATGCAAATCGCGCCGAGCCCGGGTATTATGCTGTCGCGATTGCCTTCAAAGAGCAAACCATCGCTTTTTAACTCGGCCGAGTTATATACTTTTCCAGTTCGAAAAGTAGAACCAATAATGCCATCCATCGGACTCAATGTTTTATGCTTGAGCTTGGTTTCAGAACCACTGGCTACTCGTTGAATAAGCCTGTCACTGGTGTGATCATAAAGCCAGATCGAACCATGGGGAGTGTTACTTAATTGGAGTGTTTCACCCAGCAGGATCGGAAGCATCTCTTCAATCGTCTGAGCCGTGCGCAAGGACATGGAAACCTGGTTAATGATTTCCAACTCTTTTAAACGGCGCTCTGTCTCCTTATAGAGGCGGGCATTCTCAATTGCCACGGCTGCTTGTCGCGCCAGACTGGTTAAAAATTCCAATTCTTTGGTAGTGAACTCTGTGTTGACTCCTGAGCGCCAGATTGCAAGCAAGCCCGTGTGCCTGTCTTTCATTAGAATGGGTACCCCCATAATATGCTCAAGCGGATTTTTCTCCGTGCCTTTTACAATAATCGTCCGAGGATCATTCTCGGTATCATTGACAATTTCTCCAACGTTTTGTTGGGCAATATTTCCAAGAATACCCATCCCAAGAGGCAGTGGATCATTTTGGATTGCTTCGGAATCGGTGCCCAGCGCCGCAATGGCGCGCAGGGTGGAAGTGGCAGCGTCTGCCAAATACACTGCGCTGGTTTCTGCATGTAATAAATTCATTGCATACGAGGCAATTCTTTGCAAAACGATATCCAATTGGAGGGTAGCCGAAATATCGCGGCCAACTTCCGCAATGGCAGCGGCCTCCTGTGCCTGGCGGTTTGTTTCCTGAAACAGCCTGCCTGACTCTATACAAATGGATACCTGGTGCGCGATCCCAACTAAAAAGCTCAATTCTGACTCATTGAATAAGCCGTTTTCTTTCATTCTCCAGGCGTTAATTACGCCAATGGGTTTCCCGCGTAGGATTAACGGGGAGGCCATCAAGCTCTCAAGTTGCCTTTCTTTCTCTGGAGTGCCCGGTACAATAATCCTGCGTGGATCTACACTCGTGTTATTGACGATTTCTGGTTTGCCCTTGAGGAAAACACTTCCGGTAATTCCTTCACCAACTTTGCGGGTATGCGATAAGAGCTCTTGTCGATACATTCCTCGTGCAGTAACAGTCTTAAGCGTTAAGTTATCTTCCTGAAGAAGATAAATGGCAACGTGATTTGCATTGAGCAGATCGAGGGCGCGCTGAGCAATTTGATCGAGTGCAGGAGTAACCTCACGTGTCGTGGCAATGTCGTTTGCAATATCAGCTAATGCTTCAATAATTTTGGAGCGCCGGCCTTGTTCCTGGAATAGCCGGGCATTCTCAATGCCAGCGGCTGCCTGGTTTGCAAATGCCATGGCTGTTTCCACAGTTGATTCGTTATAGATTCCAGGATGCTCGCTATCCAGGGTAATCGTCCCGATAACCTTACCTCTGTTGACCAGCGGAATTGCCATCCAGCCGCGGACATTGGAGGTCCCACCCCAATTTTTGAAGCGTGGATCCTTTTGGGCGTCCTGTAATATGATGGGCAGGCCTCCCTTCTGCATTTGATAAAAGAGTTCCTCTTCGGCTGAAAAGGTTAGATTTGTTAGCTCCTGCGCACGAGGAGACCCATGAGCCATGGCAAGCCGTAATTGATCCCCTTCATGAAAGAAAACGCTGGCATTATCATAGGGAATAACCTGTTTCAGAGCCATCAGGATTTCTTTCACCACTTGGTTTGGATCAAGCGTGGATGATATGACTGCTGCTGCCTGCCGTAAGGTTTCTGCCTCTTGGCGTCGCTTCAATTCAGATTCGAACAGTCTGTTGTTCTCGATTGCAGTGGCTGCGTGCGTAGCAAGCATTTCAAGCAACAATTGCTCTTCAATGTCGTAGGCATAAGATCGATAACTTTGAGCAGAGATCATACCAATGACTCGGCCACTCATCCTCATTGGAACAGCTACAACTGATTGAACGTGTCTGGCTGAACCAAAGTGCAGGACTTCCCTTCGACCGATTTCTATATCATTTTTCAAGATGATGCTCTTGCCCTCGTTGATCACCGCACCTGTAAGCCCTTTGCTACCGGGTACGCTCTGCGCTTCCAGACGATTACCAGCTTCAATTGTATAAACGGAGGTGTTTTCCCCGCTTTTCTCATTTCTCAGCGTGATAATAAATACATCACAGTTCATTAATTTACCCGCGGCATCATGGATGGCAGCGTAAATTTGTTCAGAGTCCTGACTAAAGCGAACAATATCCTGGCTAATGCGGTGCAGTACAGAACGTCGCTCCGCAGCTTGTAGAGCATCTTGATACAACTGTGCTTTTTCGATCGCAATCCCGGCCTGGTTGGCAAACGTTTGGATAATTCCTGTATATTCTTCAGTAAATAAGTTGGGTCTTTGAATTTCGAGGCTGATCAGCCCAAATATCCTGGTCCCCGCAACCATTGGTATCCCCAGCCATCTGCTATTGGATTGATTCTCTTCAAATGGTATAGAGCGCTCACCAAATTCTGCTTTTGACGAGATCAAAAGTGGGTGTTGAGCTTTACCCAGGTTTTCCCAATTTCCCCATTTGCTTGGATCCCACGCATACTTTTGTCCGAGATGATCAGAAGTTAAATATGGGTCACGATCGGCTACAACTTCCAAGCAATCCTGATTCATTACTAGTATAGAGGCACGGTCGTATGGAACTAATTTTACAATGGCATCCAGGATGAGCTCATAAAGTGCATGAATATCCAACTCCGTTGACAGGGATGAGGTGACCATCCTCAACGTTTCAGCTTGTTCCCGCCGCGCCAGCTCAAATTTATAGTTACTAGCATTCTCAAAAGCAATCGCCGCAGAATTAGCCAGCGCGGTTAGCAAATTTTCGTCCCTGTCAGTATAGGCATCAGGGTCTTTGGATTCGATATTAAGTGTGCCAATCACATTACCCCGTGCAATTAAAGGAACGCAAAGCTCAGATCGGATGTTTTTAAATATACCTACATACTGCTGCTCTTGTGTCACATTCCCCGTGCGAAAGGGCCGACCCTGCTGTGCTACCCATCCAACGATACCAGTGCCAAGGTTGACACTCTCATTGGCGAGGATTTCCTGGTCCTTTTCATAATTGGCGAGATCCTGTGCTTTTGGGCTGGTTGCGACTGGCACCAACAGTTGAGTCTGCCCTTCAATTAAATGCACGGCCGCGAATTCATACCCCAACATTTCATCCATTGTTGTGATCAAATTCCGGGCAATGATTTCAGGCTCGAGGCTTAGGGCGAGCGAACGTGAGGCTTGATAGAGAGCCTCAAGTTCTGTGGCACGCTGCCGCGCCTCATCGAATGATTTTAATCTATCGGTTGCAGTCGCAAGGGTATGGGCAATGGTAACGAGAAGACGTTCATCCCTCTCTGAATAAGCATTTTCTTTTTTACTCTCGGTATTGATCACTCCAATGACTTGGTTGCGCGAGAGGATGGGAACGCACAACTCCGATTTAACGCCATCCACTACTTCAAATGTGGCTAATTCTTTTGAAACATCTCCCAAACGAATCGGTTTTCCAGTACTGACCACTTTCCCTGCAATACCTTGTACTGGCAGTAACTTGAAAAGGCTTTCTGCGGCAGTGCCCCGATAAGAGGCATGCGGCCTTAGAGTGTTGGTGACCCAGTCGAATAAAAGGATCCCAAAATTGTCGGGGTAAAGGGTATCGCCAATAATATTGGTGACTTGCTCAATCAGTTTATCAATTTGGAGTTCGGTTGAGGCAGCCAGAGATGCAGCATGAAGCATCGCAAGTTCCTGCAATTGTCGCTGCAGGGCAGCCTCATCCTCTTTTTCTTTAGTGATATCCAGCAGGATACCCTGCCAATAAAGTGGATTACCCTCTACATCACGAATGAGGCTTGTATCTTCTTTTATCCAGATAATCCTCCCGTCACGCCTGACGAATCGATATTCTTCGATAAAACGCGAACCGCCCTCTGTGCTTCTCCTGTCGCGTTCAGCGACCCGCTCACGATCCTCCGGGTAGATGGAATTCATCCACAAATCTGGACCCGTGTTCCATTCTTCCAGGCTATAACCTGTCAATCCCTCAATACGCGGGCTCATGTATAGGCCAGTCTGATCTTCGTCTGCCTTATCCAAAAACACCACCGCTGAAATTTGTTCAACCAGCGCTTGGTATTTAACTTCTGCTTGGTATAAAGCTTCCTGCTCACGCTGGTAACGGTTCTGTGCTATTGCATTGCTGATAACGACTGGCAAACGATGCAAATAATCACTTTGCTTGATCAGATAATCTGCTGCACCCGCTTTCAAGGCATCCACGGCAGCTTCCTGATCCCCTTGGCCTGTGACTAGGACCACTGCTGGGGCTGATTTACGTTCCCGAACTCTCCTGAGAAGATCCAAGCCCGTGCCATCCGGGAGCCGCAAATCGCTTAAGATCAAATCAATATCGGGTTGGTTATCAAGAATCTTGAGTGCTTCCGTGATCGTCTCTGCATGAATTAAATTAAATTCATCATGAAGATTCTCCTCTAGAACCCTTTCTGTCAATACCACGTGCGCAATTTCATCTTCTACATATAGGATTTTCATCAGACGATAAACTCTTACAAATGGAAACTGTAATTTTGCCAAACGGGCGCAAAACCATTATATAACAAAGATAGATTCGATTAATGACAATGAAATAATAAAACTGTTAAGCCGCGAGAAAACGTTTCAAACTCAAAGGAGAACCGGTTGTCACAGATTGATGATGACTTAACAAAATAAAAGACGCCTTTCGGCGTCAATCAATCGCAAACCGTAAATTTATTAGAGGCGTCGAGGGGATTCGAACCCCTGATGAGGGTTTTGCAGACCCTTGCCTTACCACTTGGCCACGACGCCATTTTAAACTGCTGAGCGGGCGATGGGATTCGAACCCACGACCTTCTCCTTGGCAAGGAGACGTACTACCACTGTACTACGCCCGCATTTCAGGGCCAATATTGCTGACCGAGAGTGCCGAGACACAGAATCGAACTGTGGACACCGCGATTTTCAGTCGCGTGCTCTACCAACTGAGCTATCTCGGCCAGATATTTTCTTGTTAAGCGTCCGTGATTTTACTGTGTGATAAAGGGATTGTCAAGCAATGCCTTGCGGTGGGAGGAGTGAAACCGAGCCAAGGGATCTCTTGACCTCCACCTGCATCCACACTACAATCTTCGCCTACTCTGAAACTTTTACTTTAGATTCCAGCAGCTTGCTCGGATTTTTCAGGCAGCATGCTGACCAACTCCAAAGGGATGAACACGTATGTTTGAAAACCTCACGAATCGGCTTAACCAGGTCTTCGATCAACTCCGCCGACGCGGAAAATTAACGGAAGCGGATGTGGACGTCGCCATGCGCGAGGTGCGTCTTGCCCTCCTGGAAGCGGATGTTCATTTTAGCGTTGTCAAATCCTTTATTGCGCGTGTACGCGAACGCGCCATTGGCGCGGAAGTTTCCAGGGCATTGAATCCGGGGCAACAAGTCATTAAGATCGTCAACGACGAATTAATTGAAACCCTGGGGGAACCAGCGCCGCTAAATCTTCGTGGCCCAAAGCCACATGTCATTATGATGGTTGGGTTACAGGGTTCTGGTAAGACGACCGGCGCGGGAAAGCTAGCGCGCATGCTGCGTTCCAAAGGGGAACGGGTGATGCTCGTCGCCGGTGATCCATATCGTCCAGCGGCAGTTCAGCAACTGCAACAGCTCGGTGAGCGGATCGATGTTCCCGTTGAGTCGGATCTAAATATCAAGCCACCGGAACTGGTCAAGCGCGCGTTCGACAAGGCGGAACGAGGTGGATTCGGCATCATGATTGTGGATACAGCTGGCCGGTCGCAATTGGACGCGGACCTGATGAATGAGTTGAAGTCCGTTGTGGCAAAGGTTCCCCCCGTGGAAATATTGCTTGTGGTTGACTCTATGATCGGTCAGGAAGCATTGAACATTGCACAGGGTTTCCGCGATAACGTTTCCATTACTGGGCTGATGATGACCAAAATGGATGGTGATTCACGTGGCGGTGCTGCCATCTCGATCCGTTCCGTGACGGGTGTGCCCATCAAGTTTATCGGCACGGGTGAAAAACTGGATGCCCTGGAATCATATGATCCCGGGCGGATGTCGTCGCGTATTCTGGGCATGGGCGATATGATCGGTTTGATCGAAAAAGCCGAAGCCGTGTTCGACCAGCAGACTGCGCAAAAGACTGCCGAGCGTATGATGCAGGGCCATTTCACACTCGAAGACTGGCTCGATCAAATGAAGCAGATGAAAAAGATGGGCCCACTCTCACAGATCATGGATATGCTGCCCGGGCAGATGGGTCAAGCGGCACGCCAAGTAGATCCGAAGGATATCGAGAAAACCTTCAAGCAATCCGAAGCGATCATCAACTCGATGACATTGAGGGAACGCCGCGATCCCGATATTTTGAATGCCTCCCGCAGACGACGCATTGCCGCGGGCGCCGGAATGGAAGTACAAGCCGTGAATCGCCTGATCAAGCAGTACCGCGAAACGCAGAAGATGATGAAGATGATTCAGAAATCAGGGGGAAAAGGGTTGGGAAGACTCTTCGGATAATTTTGTCGGCCACGCTTCCCTCTGCAAGAACGTCACAGAGAGGAACTGCCTTGTTCTGGTAAAACATGTAAATGGATCATAAAAAAACTCGGATTAATTACTGTTGTGCTCGAGAAGCGCTTTTAGTCCCGCGAGCACGACGTTAACTCCTTAGAATACTTTTTCATGAAAACTCAACAAAAGAAACCATGAAAATGCCGCGTTGGATGGGGAAAGGGACGGATGCACCTTCGATTTCATTTCATGGATGATAGACCGATATGCCTCATAAAAAACCCATGTGGGAGCCGGTTTATACTGCAGGTCGTTTAGCTCGAAATATTCAATGATGCCCTTGACTGTGGTTGGCTTGACAAGAACATCCCTGTGCGGATGAAAATAAGTTTGGCATACTGTCATTAGGGACCATTTCGCCAATTTACCGCTCCTGAAGATATTTAAAATTATTTCGAAGCCTGTTTGCTCGTTTCCGTGTAGCAATTCCTCCACGCCGCTCGTGAGCCATTTCCGGTCGTCATGAGAAAGGGCTTCTAAAAAATCTCTGAATCTTGGTTTTTCAAATACAGAAATGACAGAAGAGCGGCTAACCACCTTGATCATATTTTGGACGATCTGATCGGGCAGTTTGAAATTTCTCCTTGCAAAACTTTCCTGGGCAAAAACGATCATTTTGTCAACATTATGTTTCTTTTTCCGTATGGTTATGAGTTCAGGATTGTCAAAGCCTCCGGGGTACCGCTGGAGAAACATTTCTTCTGCCTGTATTAATTTGCTTAAATTCATGCTCAATCAATTCCAAAGCCCGCTACTCTTTGACAAGAAACGCAAGCTCCGTCTTAAACTTCTTCGGGTCTTTTTCAGTGGCTGGATCAGAGAAATAAAACTCGGTGCGTCCATTCCACCACTCGATACCCTTTTTCTTCGAAGTATCCCATTTGACTCTGTTTTCGCTTGCCCATTCCAGTAGAGTGACAGTCGCTTTAAAAATGCCTTTGCCCTTATAGGGTCCAGTATAGAGAAGCGTTGCATAACGGCCTGCCGGCAAGAAGTCTGCCGTGATCCGGTCATCGCCTTTAACTGCTTTATCAACTGTAAAGCCCACGTCCATATCCAATTCTTTGGACATATCTGTAGTGAGATAACGAATGATGGAAGGACCAGAGGGTTCTATATTCTTGTTTTTCAGCCAGTTATACACTTCCTCCCAAGCGGGTTGCAGATACTTGCCAAATGGAATCGGCACTGCCATTCGGATGGCAACATAATTCTGTTTCTTGCGACGTTCGATTTCGGGTTCAGTAATCATTAGACACTCTCCTATTCAAGATTCTAGAACATACATTCTACGATGTCAATGCCATAACGGCTTGAATGATCACCACAATTTAAGTTCCATCACAAAATCTTTTTGTGGATCGTCTCCGACAGAAAAGCTATGAGTGCCTACTTCACAAAGATCCCACTTCTTGTAATAAATTAAGAGAATTGTAGGCCCATAAATTCAGAATCACAACTGTGTTTCTCCCTGCTCTCTTCACACCTAGTTCACAACTGAATCCTATACTCCAGGCATAAGTTCAAACAAAAGGAGTAAACATGAACGGAAATAATACTGGTCTACGTGTCATCTCGGCGTTAGTGCTGATCGCCGCAATCGCGGGCATTGCCTTCTTCGCTTTTCAGGCGGGCATTGCCAAGGGATCGCCGGTCACCATTGAAGCGCCCTCAGGTCAGACGGCGCCTGCTCCATATCCTTATTATGGCTACGGATATGGGATGCCATTCTATCGCCCCTGGGGATTTGGGTTCCTTGGTTTCCTGATCCCACTCTTCCTCTTCTTCCTCGTACTGCGAGCCTTCCGCTTCCTCTTCTGGGGCTCGCGTTGGGGCTGGGGTCATCATGGCGGGCATGGCCCGTGGCGACAGGGTTGGGGCGAACGCGGCCTACCGCCGATGTTTGATGAATGGCACAAGCGTGCTCATAGTGAACAACCTGAAGAAAAGAAAGAGTCATAACCATAGAAATGAGATGTTCATCACTGTGA
>DATFQC010000393.1:0-3250 GCA_035264425.1 Anaerolineales bacterium | reverse complement strand
AGCATAAGACGGCTATATTTTATTTATGACTAATTTTGGTGCTCGAATTGAACGCGTCATTGAAGAGATGACCGGGAACGAGTCTCTGCTGGAAATGCTTGATGCCGAGGCCGCGACCGAGATACTCAATTGGGGCATCGCCACAGCAAAATTAATAGTAAGGAAGAACCAGGAACTGGATGACTTTGCAGCGAACCTTGCGATCCTGCCGCGCCTAAAAGCCGTCCGACAGTCTATGCGTTCCATTGGGAATTGGGCTGCCGGCCAATATCCAGACGCGGAGAGTCGTCTTCAATTGCGGGAAAAGCTCTTGGGAAACCTCAAAGTGATCTTTGGTGAAGATTATCCATTACCTACTTCCCGCGAAATGGATACAGTTTTGAGTCAGGTGGATAATAAAACAAACACTCCAAATCAATTGGTCGCAAAACTAATACAATTACTTGAAACATTTGGCTAAGGAGAAAACATGCCCAAACGACGCGGAGTTTCGAAAAAAAGTGCATCCTCCACTTTATTGGTGCTGGCTGTTCTTTTTGTGTTGGGTGTTTTTTACACATTGACTGGCAAAAACCCCGGGGGAGTTGTTAGCATTGCCACAATTACGCCAGCCGTGGGTGTTTCGACAGGCTCATCGCCGGTGGTTGATGCTCCTACTGCGGTGAACGCAAGTGCAGATTGGTGGGAGGTGTATTTCACAGATCCTATCAATGTGAAAAACCCGGTAGAGTGGCAAGGTTCGATTGAAGGAAGATTGATCGATAAGATCAATGCCGCGCAAACCAGTATTCACATTGCTTCCTTTGAATTTGATCTTACACCTGTCGCCCAAGCACTGATCGCGGCCAAGCAGCGCGGCGTGGATGTCCGCTGGGTAACCGATGATGAAAGTGGTTTGGGCGCGGATGAAGATCCCGGGCGGGGTCAGTTTGCGATGCTACAAAAAGCTGGAATTGAAGTCCGTTCCGATAATCGCTCGGCCCTCATGCATAACAAGTTCTGGATCTTTGACGACAAGATTTTGTGGACGGGCTCGACGAATATCACGGTGAGTGGCGTTTTCAAGCAGAATAACAATACGATTGTCATTCATTCACCCGAATTGGCTACCATGTATGAACGTGAATTCCAGGAAATGTGGGACGGAAAATTTGGCCCCAAGTCTCCTTCCCAATTGAATGACCAAACGATCGTATTGAATGGTTCACAGATTGCAGTCGTGTTTACCTCTGAGGATCCTGCGCTTGAACAGGCGATTATACCCATTGTCAATTCTGCGAAGAAGAGCATCCGTTTTCTGGCTTTCAGTTTCACCGATTATCCGCTGGCAGACGCGATGAGCCAGCGAGCAAAGGCTGGCGTAGATGTGGCCGGCGTTTTTGAAAAAGTTGGCAGTGAGGCGGATGCTTCCGAGCTCAAAACATTAATGTGTAGAAAAGTTCCGGTACGACAGGACGGCAATCCCGCCTTTCTACATGACAAGCTCATTGTGGTGGATGAGCGCATCGTGATTACAGGCTCTTTGAACTTCTCCACCAATGCCGAGAAAAGCAACGATGAAAACGTGATCATCATTGATAACGCAGATATAGCCCGTTTATACATGCAGGAATTCGAACGGGTTTGGTCGCTGGCTAATGACCCAGAAATCGAAACTATTGCCTGTGGTTAGTTCTCAGTTGGTTTTCTGAGCCCTCCGTCTAGACTTAAAAATGAAAAGCGCCTCCACGGGCGCTTTTCATTTAATCAGTGACTTTTAATCTTCAAGTACGAATGTGACTTTCAATTGAACGTGAAACTCGGTGATGTTGCCATTCTCGTCAACCTGCACATCCTGATTTTGGACCCAGGCCGATCGGACATTCCTGAGAGTTTTGACAGCGCGCGCAACGCCCTGTCGGATGGCATCATCGAAACTTTCCGTTGAGGATGCTTTGATCTCACTAACTCGAGCGACAGACATAACAAAGTCTTTTCTTTTGTTTGGAAAACGAACGTGGCAGGTATTCCCTAGAATAGAGCGTTAAGTATTTGACAAATAAATGGCCTGCGGGCATTCTAATGGCTTTCATTCTGCCAGGCCATCAACTCTTGATTTCACATCTGCTAGCGCCGCTTGGCCATTCCAGCAATGGCCTGCAGGAGGGCATTGCCCACCAACTGCCCGGATTGCTGACGGTGCTGGCTTTGCGCCAATGGTCCGACCGACATCAGTGCCGTGAGCGCCGCCTGAACATTGTCCTGCCCTTGTTGCTTGGCACTCATGAACGTCATACCTGCGCTTAATAAAGCACCCAGATCAACCCCATTGGTTTGCTGTCCTTGCTGGCCGCCCCGCAAGGATCCCAGTAGGTCTGCACCACCCTGCGGTGCAGATTGCTGCCCTCCACCAAGGAGGGATTGAACCAGCAGCATGGCATTATCGGGCGTTACAGCGTTTTGTCCCTGGAACTGCTGGGCAGCCTGGGCCAGTCCCTGAGCATAGACCTGCCCAGAGCCGCTGGTGGCATTTTGAGCCAGAACATCGCTGGCGTGCTGCAGTTGTGTGGAAGGAGGGGTACCCCGCTGACTTGCCATAGCTTGCGAGATCATCTGAAATGCCTGCACCATGTTGTCACCGTGATTCTGGTTCTGAACATCAGCCTGATTAAGCGAGGACTGATTGGCAGCCAGCGCCTGAGCAGCTACGTTGAAAAGTGCCGACAAATCTGTCCCGTTTTTGGGTCGTCGGGATGTGGTCTTATTCATATGTTGTTATCCTTTCTTCTTATGGACTGGGTTCAAGGAAGTAACTTGCCTCGTTGAGCGGGGATTCGGCTGTCCAACCTGAGGTAGCCACCCTCTCCCGTTGATAATTTAGCCTGTGTATCTGTGGGGTTGGTCAGAGGGAGAGCCGCCTCGCTGAATTGCTCGTCTTTTGGAATAAAAAGCGCCCGCGCAGGCGCTTTTCACTTTCAATTTAATCCCATGGGTAATCCCATAGGCAGGATTACCGGCTAACCTGGCATGAATAATTTAGCCAATTCCATCACTTCCATACGTTTGCTTTGAAGCTCTGCTTCTAAAGCAAGCAGCGATCTTACTTGTGCTTCTATGAAAGTTTAATGTAGGTTTCGCCATCATAAATCATGGCAGCCCAGCCTTTATCGAGCTTTGCCCAGGTGTTCGTTCCATCAGACCAAGTGGTCAATATTGAAACTTGATCTCCATTAACAAGACCCGCTATTACTTCTGAGGTAGTGTTGTGGTC
>DATFQC010000392.1:0-8506 GCA_035264425.1 Anaerolineales bacterium | reverse complement strand
CGGCCGGTTTTGCGGTCGTTTTTAAGAAAATCGTCGAGCGCGCAAAGGCTACATGAGTCGAAGCGCAGAGGCTGCTATGGTCCAAGCTACACCTAATTCACATAAAAATCCTGCAAATAAGCCAGTCGGGCGTAAACCCAGATTGGTATCCCGCGGTACAGCTAATTCCGCGCGGACAATCAGGGGCCAGAATGTGGTTGACAGTATTGAGGCGCGCGATCAGGCCAGAGTCACGCTCAATCAGAATATTCATGAATACACCTCTCTTTCAGAGGATGAGGAAAAGCGTCGGAAGCAAAAGAGCGAACTAAAGGATCTGGAAATTGCCATTCGGCGAAAATTTATGGATTGGAGACGCCTGATCAATGCTCCGTTGCCGGGGACTGGCAATCCATATCTTTTTATGCAGCCATTTGGGTTTGCAGACGGTCCTCGCTTTTTTGGTCGGCATGAAATTACTAACGAACTGCTGGATCAGCTTAAAAACAACATGACTACCTTCCTCGACGGAACTGGGAAAACAAGCCTATTACAGGCGAGGGTGATTCCCCCTCTTGTGGAAGAGGGGCACTTACCACTATTAATATCAGTCTCGAGTGAGTCTCTGGAAACGAGCATTAAAAAGCAGCTTCTGCCAAACATTGGAGACATGGAATTTCTCGACTCGATGTCTCTCACAGAATTTGTTCGACGTGTTAGTGACCAGTTAAAAGATAAGTATCTCTTTTTACTAATTGATCAATTTGAAGATTTCCTTGACCTGCCCGAGACAGTCCGTAATTCCTTTGCCGCAGAATGGAAACTATCCATCTCTGGCAGCGCGCCAGATGTTCACTGGCTTTTCAGCCTCCCGGCTGGATCGACCTATCTGCTCAACATGTTCAAACAGAAGGTAGCGATCAATCCGAACCTCATCACCCTCCAGCCCCTGGAACGACAGGAAGCCAGAGAGGCGATACTTGGTCAAGCTGGTCTCCGTGATATTGAGATCGACGATTCGGTTACAGATGTGATCCTGGGTGAGCTCGATTATCTAAACAAATCCGTTATTGATCCAGGACAGCTGCAACTCGTCTGTTATATGCTGGCGGGCGGAAATGAGTTGCTAGTTAAACACTGGACCATGCAGCATTATGCGGATCAGGGAAAAGTGGACGGGATTTTACGCGGATACTTAGATCGAACCATTGGCAATCTGGATCCACTTAGCCGCGAACCAGCCTGGCAAATGTTAGCAACTCTGATCGATCCATCAGAAAAGGTGATCAGCGAAGCTGAACTTATTCAAAAGATGAAACGCCTGGATGTGGATGAACAAATCACGCGCAGCGTCCTGAAATATCTTGAAGAAAGTCACTTAGTAGAATACACAACAGCCTACAAGCTTTCCAGCGATCGCCTGCGCCCAGGCATTCAGGAATGGCGCGACAGGCGGGCTGCCCTGGAAAAAGCGAAGGAAGAGGTATGGAGGCAGGTGCGCACTATTGGCGGTTCAGCCTTACGCGGCCTGATCGGGGGAGCGATCGGTTTCATGCTGGCCTACTGGGTTCTGCCTTACGTAGAAAGGGTTCCGATTACAGATCCATACTTCGTGGAATGGTATCTGTATAACCTGACTCTACGCGCGCTGATTGGCGGGATTGCTGGGTTTCTCATGATCCTGGCAATAGATCTGATACTAGCTTCTTGTAAAGGAAAAAGAAACAATCTCCGTTTGCCAGCAGGTATGCTCGCGGGGGCAGTTTCCTTCGCTTTGGCACTCACTTTTCATACTCTACTACGTGATCTTAGCGCCGACCCCTTCTCAGCGATGGGAATTGCCGCCATCGAAGGTGGAATGTGGGGACTGGCCGCCGGCGCAGGCACGGTATGGATCTTGATCTCAGTTCGGCATACCTGGTTAAAGTTCCTGGGCGTGAGCGTACTCTGCGGATTGGTCCTTGTGATATCTGATCTCTTCTTAAAAGGGCTGGATGTAAAGGCACCGCTTTACACAGTCTTTATTGCAGGGATGGTGATGCCACTATTCCTGATCGGCTCCGCCCTATGGGGTCAACCTACCATACGAAAGGATGGATAAGATGAAACGTATACCTATCATTGCTGTACTGATTGCCTTGTTTGCCACACAACTGTTCTGCACGCAACAGTCTCCCACGCCGCCTCCCACTCAGTCTATTGGACAGATTGAGAAGATTCAAGGTGGAGTTCAGGCAGGCCCCGAGTCCTATATGATCAGTGTAGACCCGAGACGGGATATGCAAAACCGGGATGCCATTCATGTCTTCGATAAGGGAAAGGCGAATCTGGACTTTCACTATGGCCTCACGTTCACTCTTTATAACGATACGATTGCAGGAGGAACAAGTATTGGCACAGAAGGCACAGCACGTCAGGCTGTGTTGAAGCTAAGTCAGGGTGGCCTTACGGGCCACAATCCGCCGGGGAGTGAGACTACTGTTAAGTTGCCCAATGGTGTAAATATTTTAATCCTTGGGACTCAGTATTTCATCACGTATGATCCAGTGACAGATAAAATATGGGTTTTTAACTTCGATGGGACTGTGCAATATCAACTTCCTGGAGGAAATTATCAGTCGCTTCCTGCGGGAGCTTTGTTGGAAATCACCAATGGGCAGGTCACTCATCTGTATAAGGAAATGCCGTTCTCCATTGATGACTTTGACAGCGACGCAACAATGCTGAACTCACCGATTCAGGGCGTCGAAAAATTACTAAACACGATTCCCCTTACCGGTGAAGAAACAAATACTCCAACGGCTGCGCCAACCTCCACGGATACACCAACCGCGACGCCAACGGATACGCCCACCGCTACATCGACATTTACTCCTACCCCAACGCAAACGGCGTCTCCCACACCGATCCCATGTCATTTGGCAAAGTTTGTCAAAGATGTAACAATCCCGGATGGGACCGCGCTGGAGACCAACACTCAATTTACCAAGACGTGGCGTTTGAAAAATATCGGATCATGCACCTGGGATTCCAGTTACCGGATCGCTTTCGTGGATGGCACATCCATGTCTCAGGCAATGATACTCCCCTGGCCCGGAGGAACGGTGTCTTATGGTGAGAGTGTAGATCTCAATATAAACCTGGTTGCGCCAATTTATCCGGGCAATTATCAGGGAAACTATAGGCTCCTCGCACCGGATGGAACATATTTCGGTCTGGGCGTTGAGAACAAAGCGTTTTGGGTAAGGATTTCTGTCATTTCAACGCCGACGGTCACACCAAACTTGGCACCTTCCGCGCCCGGGATTGTCAGCCCGTCGAACGGCGCAAGTTTTTGCGCAGGGTTCAGTGTTCTTCTGGATTGGAACGAGCCGTATGATGCGAGTGGCATTGCTGCCTACAATGTAGAAGTCTGGCGTTATGACGACAAGTCAGCGACTTGGGTGAAATGGCTGGATGAAATTGTGTCAGCCTCTACAACTGAATACACCACGCCTGCCTACGATTCAGGGAATTACGCATGGATCATCGCGGCCCAGGACCGTGAAAAAGTCTGGGGACCATGGTCAGACTATAACTATTACAAGATGGGCTATTGCATAGGGTAGACGTGTATGCGCTTGGTCAGGGTCATTCACGGAAAGTAACGCACTTTCATCGCTCCTTCTATTAATAGTGGCCGGACATGTCCGGCCACTATTAATAGTAACTGTCTTGCAACCTGCCAATCAGCTGGCCTGAAGCTATCGCCGAAAATTCCTCAAATCTACGTTTATTACAAATAGGCATCCTTGCTCAAAAACTTCGAGAGATTCTAAAGGCTTCACCCCCGCCATGAATAGCTCATGATTGTCACGCTTTTTGTAACCAGCTCTCAGGAAGGATTTGTTGCATGATACAGATAGGGAATCAACACCGATTTCCAAAATGATGACCACTGTAGAACTAGAATTGGAGGAGCCATGAAAAATTTTCTTGTATTTGCCATTGCCATGATATTCCTAATCCCGCTGGCTCGAACGGTTGCGGCTGCTCCCACAGTGAGACCAACCGAGATAATGGTGCGCGTACCGTTCAAAGGCACTTTGCAGTCAACAGAAATATATGGGAACAGCCTGAGGATAATGTCCGTGAGCGCGAATGGCTCCGGAAACGCCACCCAGATCGGTCAGTTCACGATCCGCTACCAATCCGAAGTTAATCTTTTAGATTTATCGGCAATCGAGACTGCCCAATTTATGGGAACCGACGGAGACAGTCTCCAGGCGAGGGGAATAGGACAAGTTACCGAGAATCGGACGCCGGGCATGTTCAACCTCATTGAGATTTACACGATCACGGGGGGTACCGGCCGGTTTGCTGGTGCCAGCGGGACGGTTACGTTGAATCGGCTGATCAGCATCACGACCGGCGCTACCTCCAGCACATTCGAAGGCTATATCTTGATGCCCTAGAAATGCAGGTTCACAATAAAATAGCAGGGGAAAATCTTATGATAGTGGTCGGACTAGCCGACCACTATCTCATTAAAGCTGGCTTCGGATAAGAAGATTTTTGATATGCGTATACTATTAACTATCGAGCCTTCCCTAAATCTGCATGCGGGTGGTAATATCTCATTATTCAGCATTTTAGCTCCGACATAGGAGATTCGTCTCGCATAATGGTACCAGAGTAGGGAATGGTAGCGGAACAACTTCACAGCGAACGCGGTTAAATCTATACATATTCAGAATACCATGGCGCAAATCTTTATTAGTTATTCACGTAAGGACATTGACTTCGCCCGCAAGCTTGCCGTCGACCTCGAAAAAGCTGGCTACGAGGTCTGGTGGGACCTCACCGATCTGCGGGGCGGTGACGACTGGCCGCGCGTCATCCCGGCGGCAATCGAGTCCAGTCAGTATGTGATCGTGGTGCTCTCCCCTAATTCCGCCATCTCCGACTGGGTGGAGAAGGAATACACGCAGGCGCTATCTTTGCATAAGAAGATCATTCCGATTATGCTCGCGCAGTCCAACCTGCCTTTCGCGCTGAACACAATTAACTATATTGATTTTACCGGTGAAGATTATGCTGCGAGCCTGAATAGGCTGTTGGTTACCTTAGGATATTCTGGTGAGTTAGTCACACCGGCCGCGACCTTGCCAATGCTGCTCCGTAAATACGCCTTTCCTATTATGATTGGCATTCTCCTGCTGCTTGTATTTATCTCAAGTTTTCTTTTCACGCCGGGCGTGCCTCCAACTCCAACTATTACTCGGACGTCCACTGTTATTTTGCCAAGCGCCACGGTTATTTTCACAACGGAGACAAATACCTCAACGGTCATCCCGACCGCTTCGCAGAGCGCAACGATCACACTATCGCCTACGCTTACACTGACTACTACGCAAAGCCCAACGTTCACGCCTTCCCCAACAAATCAACCGTTAAGCCGACTAGGCCTTTGTATCACCTCCGATTTCGCGAACTCCATCAATGTGCGCTCGGGACCTGGCACCATTTATGCGCCATTGGGCGATCCATTGGTAGTTGGCACATGTCTTTTTTTTGGTGCCCGCAACGAAGAAGCGACCTGGCTCCAGATTGCACCTAACCAGTCTGACACGTCGCTTAAACAATACGAAGGCGGCTGGATTTATCGCGAGTTGCTTGGGCTGAAACCTACTAGTTCTGTTGAGCTGCCTGTGGTGACATTAACTCCAACCCCTACTCCGAGTGAAACTCCAACGATCACCCCGACGTTCACGCGCATGCCAAGCGAAACACCCACATTCACGCCTGCTGAAACGGAAACACCAACTGAAACTCCTACGCCGTAATGGAGACAAGTAAATAAATACACAAGTAGGCAGGGAAACTCATGTCTACCTGTTTACTTGTGTACCTTTCCACTTCACAACCGCGCGACCAGCCCAAAGTCCGAGGGAAGAAGCGAGTACATGTGTGCGTCGTAAATGGATGTACCGATCACCATCCGATTTAACAATATCCCTTCATCGTGCGCGCCGATCTTTTTCGCCACGCGGAGACTGGCCTGATTCTCAACCCCAATAACAATCTCGACTCGGATCAATCCCAGGCTTTCAAAGGCAAAGCGCGCAGCCAATTTTGCGGCGCGGCCCGCAATACCCTGTCCGTGACAGGAGGTGCGCACCCAATAACCCAGATTGCAGAAATGATAAATGGGATGAATACTACTTAGTGTGCATGCACCAAGGATTTCTTCTGCGCGCGTAATAGCGAACGCATGGAAGGTATGCTCCTGCCAGCGGGCACTCGCAATGGTGATATATTCCCGGGCGGTAATCTCAGTATACGTCTCAGTTGCCCAGGACATCCAGGGTTTCAGTTCTCGCAAGGATTCTTTTACAGCATAATATAACCCGGTTGAATCGCCGGGCCCAAAAGGACGAAGCAGGAGTTCTTCATCTACCAACGAGACGGAAGAAAGCATCATCACTCCTTACAAGGTACTTGTAGACAACAAGCTTGATTCCCTCCTATAAATTGACGAGAAAAGTTTAGCAATTCTTGAAACAAGCCTTAAATAAAAACACGGAGACCAATGCCTCCGTGATCTGTGTCTACACTTATGTGGATATATATTCTCGCAAGCTGTGCTCTACTGCATAGGCTGCCGCTTCTGCCCGGTTGTTCACTCCCAGCTTCGACAGAATGCTCGAGACATAATTCCGCACTGTACCTTCTCCCAAAAATAACTGCTTCGCAATCTCGCGGTTTGTCTTGCCTTCCGAGACCAGCAACAGCACGTGCTTCTCCTGCTGGCTCAAATGCTGGAACGCCGAAGCTTCTTCTTCTTTTACCGCACGACGCACTTCCTGGAACACGCGCTGGGTTACGGCCGGATCGAGCAGGGCTTCGCCACGCGAGACAGCTTCGAGGGCCTTCACCAAGTCATCACTGCCGATCTGCTTCAGGATGTATCCCGAAGCCCCTGCCCGGATCGCGGAGAACAACATTTCATCCTCTGCATAGGAGGTTAGCATGATCACTTTTACATTCGGATGTTTGGTGACGATCTGCTCACAGGCCTCTATTCCAGAGGTCCCTGGCAAACGGATATCCATTACCACCACATCTGGCTTGAGATTTTCCGTTTTTTCGATTGCTTCTCGAGCCGAACTGGCCTCTGCGATCACGTCAAATTGGGGATGACGTTCTAATAAAGATTTCAGTCCCAGCCGCACGACCTCGTGGTCGTCTACCAGGATAATGCGTTGCTTGGCGGGTTGCTTTGGCATAATGCCGATTTTACACCAATATTAGTCAAAATATACTAAATAGGTATTCGGGAGAACCTAAAGTCGAATTGATATAAAATGGAAGGATGGTGTGTCCAAACTGTAAATCAAACAAGCGACAAGTGAAAAATGGCTTAAATAAATCGGGCAGCCAAAAGTATCTGTGTAGGGCATGCTCAACGGTGTATACGCCAGAACCAAAAGGAAACGGTTACCCCATCGAAACGCGGCTGTTGGCCATCCGCATGTACGTGGAAGGGAATAGCTATGGTGCAATTGGACGGATTTTGAAGGTCAATCCACAAAGTGTAGCCAACTGGGTGAGTGCTTATACGGCCAAGCTTCCCAAGGCACCGTTGCCTGCGAAGGTGAAAAAGGCAGAATTAGATGAATTATTCACCTTTGTGGGCAAGAAAAAAACGAAATCTATATCCTAACCATTGTGGATCGAGAAACCCATTGCATACTGAGTTGGGATGTGGTGCAGCAGCGAACCTCAGAAGCCTTGCAAGCCTGCCTGGAACGCGCACCCCAAGCCAAACAATACTACTCGGATGCCTTTCCCGCCTATGACACGCTCTACTATGGTGCTCCCTATGAAATGCGAACCGACAAACAGGAAACCTATTCCGTGGAAGCGGTCAACGCAGATTTACGTCATTATCTGAAACGATTGGCTCGTAGATCTCGCTGCTTCACCAGAAGAATGCAATTCCTGGCAAGAAACATGCAACTCTTCGTCTACTGTTACAACCACAGACAACTGGCAAAACGTCTCTTCCCGAAATATTCCTTTCACTTGGTTGATTTCTTATCACTTCCAGTTTAGGTACTCCCAACAAAACGATGAGTGAATGCTAATGCTTGCCAATGCTATAATTTAATCGTGAAGCCATATCGTATTCACGTTATCGAAGACGATCCTGCGATCGGACAAAGTTTATTGGATGGGTTGAAGCATTACGGATTTCAGGCGGAGCTATCTGTCGATGGTTCAACGGGAATGGATGCGGCCAGACAACACAGGTCTCATTTGATTATTCTCGATGTTCGGCTTCCCGATGGATCGGGCTTTGACTTCTGCCGCCAGATGCGACAGGCTGGATTAAATCAGCCGATCATTATGTTGACAGCTCAGCAGGATGAAGCCGATAAAGTCCTGGGCTTGGAAATGGGCGCAGATGATTACATGACCAAGCCCTTCAGCCTACGAGAACTAATCTCGAGAATACGCGCCCAATTAAGACGCGCTTACGGAG
>DATFQC010000391.1:0-7168 GCA_035264425.1 Anaerolineales bacterium | reverse complement strand
CGGATCATCAGAATAATGAAAAGAGACATTCTCGAATCGGACGTCGCCGGAGATGGCTCCCATTTCACGTGCGTCTTCTGCATCCTGAACTTCAACAGGTGTATTCAGCAATTCTAAAATTCTCTCACCACCCGCCATCGTGGATTGAAGCGTATCGAAGCGGCGGCTTAAATCACGGATCGGGTCGAAGAGTCGATCTATATAAAGGACGAACGCGATCAGCACACCGGCAGTCATCGACTCTCCCAGAACTGCTGTGCCACCGATATAAACAACCAGTGCAGTTGCAATGGCACCAAGCACATCCACAATCGGAGTGAAGACAGAAGCCACTTTCGCGGCATCCAGACTTCTCTCCAAAAAATAGCGATTGACATAATCTTTGAAATTCAAGTAATTATGCGATTGCCGCGAGAATGCCTGTACGACCCGCACACCATTGACGTTTTCTGCAAGGACGGAGTTGGTCCACGAGACTGCCGCGCGCACCTTGCGGTAGTTGCGCCGCGCCGCCTGACGGAAGAGGATGGTGGCAACCACCATCAGTGGCAATACAGTAAACGTAAGGAGTGACAGTCGTAAATTCAGGGTGAGCATGGCAAGGAGTATGCCAATGATCGAAAGCAAATCGCGGATAATGGCGAGAGTTGCCCAGGTAACAAATTCACGCAGCGTACCCACATCATTTATGACACGGGTGATGACACGCCCGACGCTATAGCGATTATAGAAACTTAGTGAAAGTTTTTGAAGATGATCGAACATCCTCATACGGACATCGTATAAAACATGTTGCCCTACCCGCGACATAAGCCGTACACGGAAGATATTCGTCACCACTTGAATCACGGAAACACCAAAATAAATCAATGCAATATTTCGTAAAACGGCAAGATTATTTTTTGCCATCCCCTCATCAATTGCGAGCTTGACAAAGTAGGGTCCCGACACAGACGCGGCAGTCACGATGATCATAAAGACCAGAGCAATCACCATCTGCCCGTAATAGGGCTTCAGAAATTGCAGCAATCCCCGCGCAACTTTAGGGTCATAGCCCTTATCCAGCAGGTCTTCTGATTGAGTAATGAAGCTAGGAGGAATAATTTTAGTGGTCATATAACTATGTTTACCGCGCTGAGCAGAACGAGGCTGCAGGCGAGTGTAGACGAAGTGCAGTTTTCTAAGTCAGTTTAGCTTCCTAAATAATCGCCCTACGGCTCCGCTCAGCGCGAAGTATCACATTTCATCATGTTCCTTCACTTGCGTAATATTCTCGTCCTGCAATTCTTCCATTTCCTCGGCAAATTTCGCGTGATCGATCAACTGTAAATCATGGATTTCTTTATACAAGCCGCCCTGGGCCAGCAGTTCATTGTGAGTACCGCGTTCGACAATCTGGCCTCGATCCATTACCAAAATCATGTCTGCGCGGCGGACCGTGCTGAGACGATGAGCAATCACAAAGGTGGTCCGTCCTTCCATCAAGGTATCCAACGCAGCCTGAATCAATTTTTCCGTTTGTGTGTCTACCGACGACGTTGAATCATCCAATATCAAAATACGTGGATTCATCAACAAAGCCCGCGCAATGGCCACACGCTGGCGCTGTCCTCCCGAAAGAGTCACGCCGCGTTCCCCGACAATGGTCTCATATCCGTTTGTAAAACCTTCGATAAATTCATGCGCCTGCGCGGCTTTTGCTGCAGCAATGATCTCTTCAGTGGCCGCCTCGGGACGACCGTAGGCAATATTTCCCTGGATCGTGTCTGAAAACAAGAGCGACGTCTGTAATACAATGCCGATTTGTTTACGCAAGGACACCAAATCCATCTCACGGACATCCACCCCATCGACCAGCACACTACCTTCTGTGACATCATAAAAGCGCGGGATGAGGTTGACGAGAGACGTTTTTCCTGATCCCGTTTGGCCGATCAACGCCACGATACGGTTTGGTTCCACCCGAAGGTTGATCCCGCTTAAGGAGGCCGTTCTTTCATCTTTGTATTTCAACTCAACATTACGAAACTCGACTTCCCCACGCAATAATTCCGGCATTACGGCAGGATTTGGGGATTGGATAGCAGGATTCGTATCCAGCACTTCAAAGACGCGTTGTGCGCCGGCGGCTGCCTCCCCGCCTGCGTTCACCAGGCCGGTCAATTGTTGGGCAGGTTCAGCCAGCATCAGAATGTAAGCATTGAATGCGACAATGGCGCCAATGGTCAGCGTACCGTTCATCACCATTTGTCCGCCAAACCACAAGATCAAGATGACACTGATGGTTGTCAACCAGTTGGTGGTAGGCATGATCTTCGCCCATTCATCAATTACATACACCCAGGTTTGAAACACCTTCTTGTTGGCCATCTCAAAACGGTCCATCTCATAACCCTCGCGCGCAAAGGCACGAACGACCTGGACGCCGACCACATTTTCCTGCAATCGGTTTGAGACATCGCCCACCGCGTTATCCACATCAAAAAACAATTTGCCGATCTTTGTTCCAAAACTGGAAGTCATCAGGATCAGAGGAATCATAGGTAATAACGCAATGACCGCTAATTGCGTATTATCTGTCAGCATAATGGTTATGATACCAATTGCAAGCAGGATAAACCGGATCAGGTCAGTGACCGCGCCCCCGGCAAATCTCTCTATCGCACGGACATCTTCGATACAGCGTGAGATTAATTGTCCACTCTGAGCGTGATCATGATAAGTGAATGGCAAGTATTGGATGTGGTCATACATGCGGTTGCGCAAGTCATAACCCACGCGCGCTGCGATCCACTCAGACCAATAGCGGTTGCCGAGATTCAACAAGGCGGAGAGCAGTCCAAGCCCAAGAAGCAGGAAAGCCGAGCGAACGAGGTAAAGCCTCTGACCGCGTACTAAACCATCGTCAATGACCGAACGGATAACGCGCGGCACAATCAGGCTGAGTCCTGTGAGGATCAACAGAACGAACAGAGTCGCCATGATTTGCCAGAAATATGGCTTCAGAAAAACTCGTATTCGAAGTAAATGTTTCATCGCGGAGGGTGAAGGATACCATAAAAATGAGGGTGGTATAATGCCAATGAGTTTGTTCGCAGGACCACTACGCTTGAAATCCGTTTAAGGGAAAAGGTATGAAACTCCACGAATATCAATCAAAAACAATTTTTTCAAAATATGGAATACCCATTCCAAAAGGACGGGTAGCGGCGACCGCAGAAGAAGCGAAACACATTGCAGAAGAACTGGGTGGCCGCGTTGTTATTAAATCACAGGTGCTGGTTGGTGGACGGGGCAAGGCCGGCGGCGTAAAAGTTGCCAAGAATCCGGATGAGGCTTCCGAATATGCCGGGCAAATCCTAGCCATGCACATTAAAGGATTGCCCGTGCGCAAGGTGCTGGTCGATGAAGCTGCGGCAATTGAACACGAAATTTATTTCTCCATTACAAATGACCGTGCAGCCAAGAAGCCGGTCATGATTGCTTCTGCAGCCGGGGGCATAGACATTGAAGAAGTCGCTGCGACCACACCGGAAAAGATCGTCAAGGTTCATATCGATCCCTTACTTGGCTTGCGCGATTTCCGGGCACGTGATATTGCGGCTTCGATTGACCTGCCGCGTGAGTTGTGGCGTGATTTCAGCAAGATTGCTTCCGGGCTATGGCGTGCTTATCTTGAAACGGACGCTACACTGGCTGAGATCAATCCACTGGTGATTACCAAAGACAAACGTCTGTTCGCGCTGGATGGCAAGATGATGATCGACGACAATGCTTTGTTCCGTCACGCGGACCTGGCAGAGATTCGTGACATCGACGAGGAAGCACCCGCAGAGACGGAAGCGCGCCGGCATGGACTCTCCTTCATCAAGCTCGATGGCGATATCGGTTGCATGGTCAATGGGGCAGGATTGGCGATGACCAGTATGGACATCGTCAAGCTGTTTGGCGGGGAACCAGCCAATTTCCTGGACATCGGTGGCGGCGCGGGCGCAGACAAGGTCGCTGCCGCCATGCGCATCATCCTTTCTGACCCAAATGTAAAAGCAGTACTGTTCAACATATTCGGTGGGATTACGCGCGGTGACGAAGTGGCGCGCGGCATTCTCACCGCAATGGAGGACGTCAAACCCAAGGTGCCCATGGTGATTCGCCTGGTTGGAACAAATGCTGAAGAGGGCCGCAAGTTGCTTGAGAACGCCAATATGATCACAGCCGAGACTTTAGCAGATGCTGCCAAGAAGGCTGTTGCCGCAGCAAAGGGAAACTAACAGATGAGTATTCTGATCAATAAAAATACCCGCCTTCTGGTTCAGGGGATTACAGGTAATGAGGGTCTCTTCCACACAACGCAAATGTTTGCCTACGGAACAAATGTCGTTGCCGGTGTAACCCCTGGCAAAGGCGGCGAATGGGTTCTGGATGGAAAAGTTCCTGTCTTTGATTCGGTGAAGCTGGCGGTGGATGCCACTGGTGCCAACTGTACTTGTATTTTCGTCCCTTCACGATTCGCTCCCGACGCCATGTTCGAAGCCGCAGATGCCGGCATTCCATTGATTATTTGTATTACCGAAGGCGTGCCGGTCCAGGATATGATGCGCGTCCGTAATTATCTCGATCAAAAGAAAGTGAGACTCATTGGTCCAAACTGCCCTGGCTTACTCACTCCGGGCGAATCAAAAGTAGGTATTATCCCTGGCGATATCGCATTGACCGGCAATGTTGGTGTCATCTCGCGTTCTGGTACATTGACTTACGAAGTCTTATACGCGCTGAAGCTCGTTCACATGGGTGCATCAACTTGTGTCGGCATCGGCGGTGACCCGGTCAATGGCACAAATTTCATCGATGTGCTTGAAATGTTCGAGCATGATCCCCAAACTGAAAAAGTTGTTTTGATCGGTGAAATTGGCGGAACGGATGAAGATAAGGCGGCGGAATATATTGCGGCAAAGATGACCAAACCGGTTGTTTCGTTCATCGCCGGGCAGACTGCTCCTCCCGGCAAGCGCATGGGACACGCCGGTGCGATTATTGAAGGTGGCGCAGGCAGCGCGGCAGATAAAGTGAGAGCACTCGAAGCCGCAGGCGTGAAAGTCGCAAAACACCCAGAAGAGATTCCATCATTGCTACAATAGACCGTTGGTTGATTAACCTCGTGTTCGCCGGAGTGTATCGAAACCAACAGAATACACCTTAAACACATAGAGCCGTCCGGATGGGACGGCTCTACGGTTATAATCGCTGCAGCCCTTTAGGGCAAAAATGACTTACTTGTGTGAGTCGATGTAAGTAACGGCGTCGCCCACTGAGACGATCTTCTGAGCATCCTCATCTGAGATCTCAGCGCCAAACTTGTCCTCAAAAGCCATGATCAGTTCAACCAGATCGAGAGAATCCGCTTCGAGCTCTTCGCGGAAACGAGCTTCTGGGGTAATTTTGGCCTCGTCAGCGCCAAGCAGGTCTTTGATAATCGCCTTTACTTCAGTATATGTGTCAGACATGACAACCTCCTTCAAAATTTGACGTGGCAATTGTACTCGGTCTAACAACCGTGTCAAGCCAGGTATACATTCACAGGAACACTACCCCATGACAAAAGTTGCGCCTATAGACCAACGGAAAGCCGACCACATCAAGATCAATTTGGAGAAGGATGTCCGCTCTGCGTTGACCACCGGCCTCGAAAATTATCACTTCATCCACGAGGCATTACCTGAGTTGGATTTGGAGCAGGTTGACACAAGCCTCAGCCTGTTCGGCAAACGATTAGCGGCTCCCATTCTGATCAGTTCCATGACCGGCGGGACCAGTGACGCCGAGACCATCAACCTGCGTCTCGCAGAAGCCGCCCAGGAGATGCAAATCGCCATGGGCGTGGGAAGTCAACGCGCCGCCATCGAACATCCTGAACAAGCCAAAACGTTTCAAGTACGACGCGTCGCTCCAGATATTTTATTATTTGCAAATCTTGGCGCGGTACAACTCAATTACGGCTACAACATTGACCAGTGTCGCCGCGCAGTCGAGATGATCGAAGCCGACGCGCTAATTTTTCATTTTAATCCCCTCCAGGAGGCAGTCCAGGATGCAGGAGACACAAACTTCGAGGGGCTTGCCAAAAAGATAGAAGCGGTTTGCAAGAAACTTGAAGTCCCCGTCATTGCAAAAGAAGTTGGTTGGGGAATTTCCGAACGTACAGCAAAGTTGCTCGCTGATTGCGGAGTTCGCGCGATTGATGTGGCGGGCGCCGGTGGGACAAGCTGGTCCCAAGTCGAAATGCACCGGGCGCCTGATGAATTCACGCGCGAGCTTGCCGCGACCTTCGTCGGCTGGGGAATCCCCACATCAGATTCGATTTTGAATGTCAAAAAGGCCGCACCCGATATGAAAATTTTTGCGAGTGGCGGCATCAAAGATGGACTTGATATCGCCAAGTGCATTGCCTTGGGCGCAACACTCGGAGGCATGGCAGGGCAATTCTTGAAAGCCGCGGCAATTTCTACCAAGAGCGCGGTTCAAATGATGAACCTAACGAAGAGGCAGATTGAAGTGACAATGTTTGCTACTGGAACTGGAACATTGCAGGGTTTGAAGGCGGGGAAGCTAATAACGAAATAGGAAACCAAAAGTATGATCTGGTGGTGGATTTTTGCATTTGTTTTCTTGAGCATGAGTTTCTGGGTAGCATTTCGTCCTCTCTCAATTGGTGAATTCGAATCGCAGCCTGAGCCTGTCGCAAATTTTGAAGAGGCAGTCACTCGCGTGAAAGCCATGCAGCAAGAAGATAATCAGGACCTCGCGTGGGATGTGTGCGTCACCCAGCTTTATGATCATGGAAGACAAGCTGAGCATGTAATTGTTCTCCTGCATGGATTTACCAACTGCCCCGAGCAATTTAATAAGCTTGGCAAACAATACTACGAAGCCGGCTACAACGTATTTATTCCACGTTTGCCCTATCATGGTCTCGCCGACCGCTTGACTGATGAGTTAGTTAATTTGACGGCAGAAAGTCTCACAGTATTCGGGGATAAGGTTGTAAATATCGCCCATGGTCTCGGGGAGCAAATCACGATAATGGGAATCTCCGGCAGTGGAACCCTGGTCGCGTGGCTGGCACAAAATCGGTCAGATATAGACTTCGCGTTTGCCATCGCTCCCTTGT
>DATFQC010000390.1:0-6543 GCA_035264425.1 Anaerolineales bacterium | reverse complement strand
TCTTCCACCGCCATCATGAACGGCTTGTCCGTCTCCCGCTTCGGTTCGGGAATGTACTCATCCACCACCCGCAGCAGCTCGCGGATACTCTCATATTCCGGGGCATTCGGATCCTTGCTGGTGCTGTCCAATGCCTGCTTGGCACTGCCACGCACAATCGGGGTTGCATCGCCCGGGAAGCCATAGCTCGAGAGCAGTTCCCGCAATTCCAACTCCACCAATTCCAGCAACTCCGGATCGTTCATTTGATCCACTTTGTTCAAGTACACCACAATGCTCGGCACTTCCACCTGGCGAGCCAGAAGCACATGCTCCCGCGTCTGCGGCATCGGTCCGTCCGGTGCCGCCACCACCAAAATGGCCCCATCCACCTGAGCGGCTCCGGTGATCATGTTCTTGATGTAATCCCGATGGCCGGGCATATCCACATGGGCATAATGACGCTTGTCCGTCTCATATTCCACATGTGCAATGTTGATCGTGATGCCGCGCGCCTTCTCTTCCGGCGCATTGTCGATCTGATCGTAGGCACGGAACTCCGCTTTCCCCATCAACTGACTCACTTTCGTGATCGCGGCCGTTAGCGTCGTCTTCCCGTGATCGATGTGTCCCATCGTCCCCACATTCAGATGCGGCTTGCTCCTGTCATATTTCTGCTTCGCCATGTCTCTTACTCCTTTTCGATAGACATAGAACTTTTCAGCAACTGAGCCCACAACGGGATTCGGACCCGTGACCTCACCCTTACCAAGGGTGTGCTCTACCGACTGAGCTATGTGGGCAGAACGTGCTGTCCCAATGATATTCGGGATAGTGGGCGGTGAAGGATTCGAACCTCCGAAGTCTTCTGACAACTGATTTACAGTCAGTCCCCTTTGGCCACTTGGGTAACCGCCCGGGGGTAATAATTTTAACCGTTCACAACTTGCACCAATTCGCTTGTAGAGCCGACGATCGGAATCGAACCGATAACCGCCCGCTTACAAGGCGGGTGCTCTGCCGATTGAGCTACGTCGGCACACACTCCCGCCAAGAATATGCGGGACTCTTCGCGCAATTAAGCAGGGGGATTATACCAAAGCCGCACTTAAAGGGGAAGTCAATGAGCGCCTGTGGCGCTCTGCGTCACAGGCAATTAAATTGCTCCCGCGCAAAGGGAGCACGGGCGGAAGTTTAGCAGGATTCAGTGTGCACGTCAAGCATAATGAACAAATTGCAAATAAATTTCAAACTCTTGACATTAATGGAAGTACCATGTATATTTGGAGCAAATAGAACACTTGTTCTATACCAACCCAATTACAGGTGAAACATGACTGAAATCAATCGCTACGCCCTTATGATGGAAGCGATGGCTGAGTTGAAGCCAGAGCTTGACGCAGAGCGAGCGCGTCAGGTCAAGCCGACACCTGCTCTGCCTTCGTTGAGCCAAGTCCTTGCTGATTACGGACCCATGCCTCAGGAAGCATTATTCCTTGGTGTAGCATCCGATGGACTCCCTGTACTATTGAATCTGTATGATCCCGTTCCAGGACCGGTATTGATTACAGCTGACCCTGGTGCAGGGAAAACAGGATTGCTTCAAACGGTTGCATTGGCAGCAGCGAAAATGCATCAGCCAGATGACTTGCAGTTTGGCGTGCTGACCAATCATCCCGATGAATGGAACGGCATGGAAGATATCCCAAATAATGTGGGAATCTTCCCTCTTTATCATCAATCGGCTGAAGATTTTATCCTTTCACTCGCCTCCTGGGCGCACGGCAATAAAACCAGTCAACAGTCCGTCTTGCTTTTTCTGGATGATCTGGAGGCGGCCTCCAATCTTGATTTTGATGCAAGGCAAAACCTGCGCTGGCTCTTGCTGCGTGGACCGGCACGCCGCGTGTGGCCGATCATTACGTTGAATCCGAATCGGATGGAGAATATATTACCCTGGCTGGATGCTTTTCGTACTCGTGTGTTCGGCACGATGCAAAATCAAAAGCAAATCAGCCAACTGGACGCTGTCAGTGCGGAGCTGGAGTCTCTCAACAGCGGATCCCATTTCACTTTACAAGAAGGAGACCACTGGCTTCGATTTTGGTTACCAAGCATAGATTATTAGACAAGGAGTTGAATATGCACACTGGAATGCTTTGGTTCGATAACTCGCAAACGGCACTTACCATCAAAATTCAAAAAGCTGTGGATTACTACAACAAGAAGTACGGTCGTAGTCCCGATTTATGTCTGGTTCATCCCAGCATGCTGGAGACGAACCAGCGTCAGCTTGAAATCAATAAGTTGACGGTCCGTCCCTACCGGCCTGTTCTACCAGGCCACATTTGGATTGGCATCGAGGACAAAAATTAGCTGTAGGTGCGGATGCACTTACCGCTCGAGTCCTGTCCCTTGCAAAACCTCCCGCAGAACTGGCCTGCGGGAGGCATTTTTTTAACCGATTGCCACCACAAAAGCTACAGAATGACTCTGGCTGTGACTGATGCTCACAGACCAACTCGTTAGCCCCAATTCCTTTGCTTTACTTTCCGCCATGCCGCTCAATGTCAACTTTGGGGCGTTTTGTTCATCCCCTAAAATTTCGATCTCTTTCCACGTGACATCCCCAATGCCAGTACCCAGCGCTTTGGCAACAGCTTCCTTTGCAGCAAAACGACCCGCCAAAGACTCGGCCCGTTTTCCACAATAATCCAATTCCGCCGGCGTGAAGATCCGTTCAAGGTAATGTTTACCATGCCGCGTCACTACTTCTTCGATGCGCGCAATTTCGATAAGATCAACACCCGTTGCAAGTTTCATATAGCTATTTAATACTGGTTATGGCCCAGCCACTGCAATTGCCAGCTTATCAACGTCAATAAATTTGCGGGCTGCATTCACAACATCTTCAGTACTGACTTCATTGACGAGCCCCTCATAACGACGATAATAATCCAGACCCAGGTTGTGGCGCTCAATATTCAATAGGGCGTTCGCCACTCCCCCATTTGACTCCAACGAGAGTGGCAGGCGCCCAACAAAGTTAGCCTTCGTGTCAGCAAGTTCATCTGCCGTGACCCCTTCCTGCACAAATCGCTTTAACTCGTCCCGGATGAGATCAGAAGCCTTCTTCACGTTTTGCGGATTCACCCCCGCGCTGACTTCCCAGGACCCAGGCCCAAGACCGGCACTCAGACTTGAATAAGCATAATAGGCCAATCCCGATTTTTCACGCACCACGTCGCCGATGCGTCCCATCATCCCAAACTGACCAAGAATATTATTCCCGATCGAGGCCGACATAAATTCAGGGTCGCGGCGCTTTGGGCCATTCGTGCCAATGATCAAATCTGACTGAGACTTGCCAGCAATGTGATGATGTTTGTTGATTGTTTTCTTCAGAGCTTTTAATGGAGGCAGTTCAGGCGTTTCTTTCTGACCCTTTACCTGCCAGCCCCCCAACGCGCGTTTGACCTGTTTGACTGCATCCTGCGGCTTTACCGCGCCGACGATCGCGATCACCATCCCGCGTGGACCATAATGTTCGCGATGAAATTTCACCAAGTCATTGCGCTTTATATTTTGGACCGTTTCAGGATAACCATCTTCAGGCCGGCTGTAAGGGTGATCCTTAAAAAGAATCTTATCGAAAACCATCGAAGCCATATCCCCTGTATCCTCCGCCCGTATGGCAAGTCCTGTGAGCAATTGTGCGCGCAGTTTTTCGACTTCCGTTTTCGGGAAGATAGGCATCGTCAGCGATTCAGAGAAAAGGTCCAGTAACAGGGGTAGATCTTCTGACAAGGAACGCCCGTTGAATCCGGATTTATGAACACCGGTATTGAACCCCAAGCTTGCCCCCACGGATTCGAGCGCATTGTAGATTTCGTCGAATGTTCGTTCCTTTGTACCGCGCATTAAAGCGAGGGTCGCATATTCTGCCAGCCCCAGTTTTTCATTCGGATCAAACAATGCGCCAGCTTCGACATAGCCAGCCATGACAACAGACGGGCTGTTGAAGTTCGAACGCGCCAGAACCGTAATCCCATTTGGCAGTACCTCACGATAAATATCCTCTGGACCGGGTAATGAGTTTATTCTGTTCGCCATTATGATTTCCCGTCTTGCGGAACATAAGTACCGACCACACGGCTTTGCGGCTTAAGATATTCATTCGCGACACGCTGAATCTCTTTTGCAGTGACCGCCGATAGTTTCTCAAGGTATGTTTCGAACCAATTGTAATTCGCGAACATCTCAGCATAGCCCAGCCAAAATCCTTGATTGGTAATGTTCTCACTTCCATAGGCAAATAAGGCGCGCGCCTGTTTGATGGCTCGTGTGATCTCTTCTTTTGTTACTTTTTCTTCCTGTACACGCTGAATTTCTCTGTCCAGCGCAGCCAAAGCTTCCTCAGGTTTACGTTTGGGATGAATCGTCATTGTGATCGTATACATGAACGGATCGATAGTCGCCTGCGAGCCGCCATGCACACCGACAACGAATTCCTTATCCACCAGCGCCCGATAGAGACGCGAAGTCTTGTTCGAAATTCCTCCGCTAAACATGTTCAGGTTGCTTGGGCCAGCTAACAAACTATCCAGCACGGTTAGCGGAAAGAAATCGGCATGGGCAGCCGATGGAAAGCGGTAACAAACCTGGACATAGGATGTCGAGCCCGGCCCCTCCACGGCAAGACATACCTCTCCATTTTGAGGGGGTTCCGGTCGCGCCAAACGCGCTGGCTCGCTTCCACCAGGAATGGTTTCGAATAGCTCCTTAATGCGCGCCAGCATGGATGGTGTATCAAAATCACCAGCTACCGCCATGACGGCATTATTGGGGACATAAAACGCGCGATAGTGATTGTAGAGATCCTCGCGTGTCATCGAGTGCAGGTCTGCCATATCGCCGATGACCTCATGATGATAGGGATGAATACGGAATGCAGTCTGTTGAAGCGCTTCCCCCAAAACAAAGAGGGGTTCATTTTCATTGCCTTCGCGCTCGGAGATGATCACCGTTCGCTCTGAGGCGACTTCATCGGGATGGAAGCGGCTGTTCACCATGCGATCAGACTCGAGGCGCAGGGCCACATCAATCTTATCGGCAGGCATGGTTTCAAAATAAGCGGTCCAATCGATGTAGGTAAAGGCATTCCAGGATCCGCCTTCGCGCGAAATGGCTTTATCGAGCAGATTTGCCGGGAATTGATCAGTACCCTTGAATTGCATATGTTCGACCCAGTGGGAAACGCCGGTTCGTCCCTGCACTTCATCGCGTGAGCCCACGCGATACCACAACCACGACGAAATGATTGGTGCAGTATGAACCTCTTTTAAAAGAACTTTGAGTCCATTGGATAAAGTAGTTTGTGTCAGAGTATTTTTCATGGAACGACTGTCTGGGCCGGGGCAGGAGCACAAACCTGTAGGCCGTTGAATGTTGCATTAGGTTCAACCAGACAGTACCAGGGTTCGACCACTTTTTGTAAACCTACAAATGGTTCGTGCAACTGCGTTTGGTTCAAGGGAATATTCACCGGAACATCCAACACAGCGAGGACACTCTGGTTCACAGGCACAGCCAGACTTTCAATATTGATGGGCAAAACCGTGCCCTGTGGCAAGACAATCCTGGCTTGCGCATTAACAATATTCAGGCCTCCCGTTTGCACTGTAACCAGCGCCCCACTAATTGTGACAGGCTGACTTAGCGTAACATTCGTGGGGCCGCTGACATTCAAATTAAAATTAACCGGGATCTCTTTCTCAACATGGATACTGGTCTGTATACTTGCCTGATCCATTTTGACAAAATTTGTGTACAACCCGCCCAGTAAACCGGAGATCTTGTCGCCGGCAGTGCCTTGAATGACGCCCAGCATCTGGAATAGGATCAAAAGAATAACGATCAGGATAATATTAACCGTTATAGACATCAGGCTGGCAATGGTCCAAAAGGCAGGGAGGAATTGAAAGCGCCGAGTTCGAGGCGTAGGGTCGTAGGCGGCAGATTCAGGGATGGGATGAGAGGAGACTGGCACTCTTTGCACATCGGAGCCATTTGCACGCGGCAATCTGGCGCGGATCGAATCAGCCGGGCTACCGGAGATCAGTTTTCTCATTTTGCTGGGCTCATTTTGGTTGGAATCAGGCGTAGTCATACGACCTCCTCAATGCTGATACAAATGCTGAATTTCCCAAATCTCAAATCGATTGTTCATAACGATTCTTTATAAAGGAAGATTGTAATGTACCTGCAATCTTAGCATAGTTATGAGTTTTCGAGGATCAGGAATTTAGAGACACTCTGCCTCAAAAAGACCACCAATATAAACGTTACCTAAAGGCTGAGTCATCCGTCTTGTCTGCGAATTTCTTTTTGACTATAATCAGCCAGTTCTCATCCAGAGTTTGTGCAATTTTTGGAGGTGGTGTGACCAATCAATTTTTTGTGGCGGTGATCGGTGCCGGGCCAGCAGGATTATTTGGTGCGCGCGAACTTGCCAATCAGGGCGCGCGAGTTCTTTTACTCAACCGCGATGTTAAGCCAGGCGGG
>DATFQC010000389.1:0-6973 GCA_035264425.1 Anaerolineales bacterium | reverse complement strand
AATACGCGCGAAATCCTTGTCATGGTTCCGTTGATGGCACTCATCTTATGGATTGGCATCTGGCCTGCATGGATACTGAATGTAATCAACAAAGCTGTCGTCATGCTGTTCTAAGAGGTAGATGATGAATTTTCCTGTCCTTAGTGTCATCACGTTTACACCCATCGTTGCGGGAGTCCTGATCCTGTTATTGCCCGCCCAACGAAAAAATGAAGCCCGCGGAGTGGCGCTGGCGGCTGCGACGTTTGCATTGATTCTATCGTTCTGGGTGTACTTTCATTACGATCAGGCGGCCGCCGGGTATCAGTTTGTTGAAAAATATAACTGGCTTCCTGCCTTGGGTGTCAGCCTTTACTTTGGCGTAGACGGCATCAGCACGCCGCTTGTTCTGCTAACAGGTGTGGTTATGTTCACAGGTGTGTTGATCTCCTGGGGAGATGACGATAAACATGTGATGGCAGGCATTCAGGATCGCCCACGTGAATTCTTTGCTTTCCTGTTTATCCTGGCCAGTGGTGTGTTCGGTGTGTTTGTCTCGCTGGATCTGTTCATGCTGTTCTTCTTCTATGAGATCGCGGTCTTCCCCATGTATTTGCTGATTGCCATTTGGGGCTGGGTACAGACGCGTGAATATGCTGCGATGAAATTGACACTGTACCTGTTCCTGGGTTCAGTGATTTCATTGGTGGGTGTCATTGCCATGTATTGGGTGGCAGGAAATAATACCGGCGTTTTTACCTTTGATATGCTGCAAATGGAGAAGGCCAGTTTCTCACAAACATTCCAGAATATCTGGTTCTTACCGGTCTTCCTGGGCTTTGCAGTGCTGGGTGGTATCTGGCCGTTCCATAACTGGTCACCAGATGGACATGTGGCTGCACCCACGGCAGTGTCCATGTTCCACGCGGGCGTCTTGATGAAACTGGGCGCGTTCGCTGCCCTGCGCGTAGGAATCATGCTTCTTCCTGAAGGTGCGAAAACCTGGTCCTGGCTAATTATGCTTTTTGCAGGCGTGGCAGTTGTGTACGGTGCCTATATCGCATTTGTGCAAAAGGACTTTAAATACATGGTTGGCTTTTCGTCCGTTTCGCACATGGGTCTGGTCATGCTGGGATTTTCCACGCTCAACCGGCAGGGTTTGCTTGGCTCGGGGTTGCAAATGTTTTCTCATGGTGTGATGACTGCTCTCTTCTTTGCTGTCGTCGGTATGATCTATGACCGGGCACATACACGTCAAATCCCGGAACTGGGAGGCATAAGTAAGATCATGCCGTTCGCGACCGCCGGTTTCATTATTGGCGGACTTGTCTCGATGGGTATGCCGCTTTTCTCTGGCTTTATCGCCGAGTTTCCCATCTTTATGGGCGTCTGGGGCCGGCAGTGGCTGGTGGCTGTCATTGCTAGCATATCCATCGTGATTACCGCAGCCTATATCATGCGCAATATCAGGCAGGTTTTCTTCGGTGAAGTCCCAGAGAAGTTTGAAGGTCACCTGACGGATATTACTGTTCTGGATAAAGTCGCAATCACAACGCTTTGCTTGTTTATGATTATTATCGGTTTGTTCCCGAGCTTCATGGTTCCGATGGTACAAACCGGCGTTGAGAATATCCTGCGCCTGCTGGGAGGTGCATAATGTTTACCTCAACCACATTTGCATCGATCCTCCCCGAAATTCTAATTCTCGCTCTTGGGATGCTTGTTCTCATCGTAGAGCCATTTTGGAAAGAAGAACAACGCCGCAATGTAGGCTGGCTGACCGCCGGGGGGCTGCTGATTTCGATGGTGATCAGTCTGCTCTTTGGCCAACCCGGCGCCCCAACGACCACGCTTGGCGGAATGGTTCGCTTCGACTGGTTGGGATTCTTCTTCAAGATGCTCTTCATGTTCGCGAGCGCAGTGACTGCGCTGCTCCTAATGGATAATGAGAAAGTGGGGCATCGTGGAGAGGCCTATCTTCTCCTGCTGGCTTCGCTTCTTGGCATGGATCTGATGGCTGTTTCTGCTGATTTGGTTATGCTCTACCTGGCGATCGAGACAACCTCCATTCCTCTGTATGTGCTTTCGGGTTTTATGCTGGCGGACGAAAAATCGACGGAAGCCGGTTTCAAGTATCTGCTCTTCGGCGCATTGACATCAACAGTCATGCTGTATGGTTTTAGTTTGATCTTTGGTTTTTCAGGGACAACGGATATTTATCAGCTGGCGGCTAAATTCCAGACCGGCAATTTATCACTCCTGACGGCCTTAGGGGTATTAGCTCTGATCTTGGTGGGGATTGGATTCAAAGTATCCATCGTGCCATTTCACTTCTGGGCGCCGGATGTATACGAAGGCGCGCCGACCCCCGTAGCCGGATTTCTATCCACTGCCTCGAAAGCTGCCGGCTTTGCGGTGCTGGTGCGCTTATTCTTTGTGGCGTTTCCCCAAACAGATTTAGCCCGGCTCTGGGTTCCTGCATTGGCAGTTCTGTCTGCTGTCACAATGACCGTTGGCAATTTGCTGGCTCTGCCGCAAACCAATGTCAAGCGCCTGATTGCGTTCTCATCCATTTCTCACGCCGGTTATGCCATGATCGGTGTGGTTGCTTTGAGCCAATTGGGCGCCGCGAGCGTTGTTTTTTATCTTGCAGCCTACATTCTGACCAACCTACTGGCCTTCGGCATCGTAATGGCGTTCAGCCGAATAACAGGACTCGAAGATCTCAAGGACTACTCCGGAATGAGTCGTCGTTCTCCCTGGTTGGGACTCATGATGCTGGCTGCATTCCTGTCGCTGGCGGGAATGCCTCCATTCGGAGGCTTTGTGGCGAAGGTCGTCGTCTTTGCCGCAGGTATTCAGGCCGGTTATGTTTGGCTGGTGATTATCGGTATCCTCAATTCAGTCATTGGCGTATACTACTATTTGAATGCGATGAAATATGTTTATCTGTATCGTATGCCAGAGCAGGATGAGGAAAATCATCCACTGCCATTGACGCGCCCCTATGTAATTGCGTTGGCTGTGTTGGCAATTGGTGTGATTCTGATCGGAACGGTCTTCGCGCCCTGGTTTGGTTGGTCTGACGCGGCCGCACTGAACCTGTTTTAGTTTGGAATCCCGGAGCCTGGCCCTGAATATTTGACAGCAAGCTGTTACACTTCAGAGCAAAAGTGAATATCGTCTTTATAAATAGCGACATTTGTTATCTGATTTGGCATAGTTTTTTCAGTTATAATTCGTGCAACATGGCACAATCTGGACAGAAGGGCAGAAGCATTCTCAACACATTACTTGTGGTGATGATTGGTCAAGTGGGCTGCCTGACGCTGATTATCATCCTGGCTTCTGTTTTTGGCGGGTTGTGGCTGGATAAAACGTTCGGTACGAAGCCGGTTTTCACTCTGGTCTTGTTATTTGCTGGAGTTCCTGTCTCAGTGTTTGTGATGCTTGTAGTAGCTCGCCGAACGCTGGCCCGGTTGAAAGAAAAAGCAGACAAAGACACAGATAGTTCGTCGTAGGAGGCGCACTTTGGAACAAGTACAACGCCGCAGGCCCTGGCGCCGCTGGGTCGTTCTGGTCCTGATGATCGTGGGGTTTGTTTTAGGTGGGATTTTTGTGCCCGTGCAGCCTGAAATCACGGTTGCAGCGGAAAGATTAATCGAAGAACCAATTATTGGGAATTTTTTAGGTCTGGGTCCCTTATATTTGGTAAATACGATCCCCACACTGATTGTAACCATCATCCTACTGGTAGTGATTGCTTACTTCACTAACCGTTCCCTAAAGCGGAGCGCGGAAACAGATTTGGTACCGCGCGGCATCGGCAACCTGATGGAAGCCATTTTGGAAATCCTCTACAACTTGACCGAGGGTTCCGCAGGAGCAAAGTGGGCAAAAGCCATCTTTCCCTGGTTCGCAACTATCCTGATTTATGTCTTGTTTGCCAATTTGCTTAAGCTAATTCCAGGCTTCGAGTCGATTGGTTTTTTACACCCTGCTCATGGGGAGGGTCACTTGATTTCGCAATCCGGTGTACTTCTTCCCACGAAAGTAGAAGAGGGCGGATATATCCTTGCCCCGTTCTTCCGTGGTATCTCGGTAGATTTGAATTTCACGGCTGCGCTCGCGTTGATTGCCGTTGTCATGATCCAGGTGATCGGTTTCCGTGCGCAGGGAGCTGGCTATTTGAGCAAGTTCTTCAATACGCGCAGAATGTTCCAGGTGCCCTTCTTTGGTGCGATGGACTTCCTGGTTGGGCTGCTTGAGTTGATCTCGGAACTTTCGAAGATCCTCTCGTTTGCCTTCCGTCTTTTTGGAAATATGTTTGCAGGGATCGTGCTGGTCGCGATCGTTGCGGGCTTGCTTGGAAAGATTTCCATTTTACCCGCGATGGTTATGATGTTCGAATTGTTCGTGGGTGTGATCCAGGCATTTGTGTTTGGTATGTTGACCATGGTCTTTATGGCGCAAGCCACGCAGGGCCATGGAGAAGAGCACGCAGAAGCTCACTAACATCAAAGATTAATAGGAATTGAAGGAGTTAACCATGGAAGGAAATATTTTAGATGCGATGCGCTATGTAGGCGCAGGCTTGGCGATGATTGGAGCAGCTGGTGCGGGCGTGGGAATTGGTCTGAGTGTACAAGGGGCGCTGACCGGGATGGCACGCAACCCGGATACCTATGGCAACCTTTTGACCAATATGATCCTTGGTATCGCTTTCTCTGAAGCGATCGCGATCTACTGTCTGGTGATCGCATTCCTCATGCTCTTCAAAGTTGTGTAATCGATAGGAGCAAGATATGGAAGCACTCGGTATTAATCTCGGCTTGCTGATTGTTCAAATCATTGCGTTCATTATTGTGTTCCTCACCTTGAACGCCTGGGTCTACCAGCCAATGCTGAATATGATGGAAAGCCGCAAGCAGAAAATTGCACAGGGATTGGAAGATGCCCGTGTTGCGGCAGAAGCCCGCGCCGACGCGGAAAAAGAAGCTGCCAAAGTAATCGCAGATGCACAGATGGAAGCGAGCAATATCGTTCGCGAAGCCACGGAACGCGCCGCGCTGGCTGGGCAGGATGTAAAAATGGCAGCTGAGACGGAAGCCGCCAAAGCTCGTGAAGCCGCAGTGGCAGAAGCCGAAGTGGAACGCAATCGCATCCTGGGTGATTTGCGCAGCCAGGTTGCTTCACTGGCCATCGCCGCGGCGAACAAACTGGTCGGGGAAGCATTAGATGAAAAGAAACAACGATCCTTGCTCGACGAGTTCTTCTCAGGTGTGAAATCTGGCAGGCTGATCGTCTTGAATGGCGCGAATTTCCAGGGCGAAGCTGCTCAAGTGACCAGCGCTCTCCCCTTGAGTAAAGATGAAGAAGCTTGCGTGAAAGAAGATGTTCTTGCGCAAGCCGGAGCGAAAGATGTTTCCTTTAGGGTGGATCCATCCATTTTGGGCGGCCTGGTCATCAGAGTTGGCGACAAAGTCTTGGACGGCTCGGTAGCGGGTAAACTTGAAGGATTGCGCCAGAGCCTGAAATAAAATTACAAGATTTCCAAGGTCTACAATATGGGTTTTGGTAAAATAACCAGAGCCCATTTTTATTTAATCATGACGAATCAAAAATCCCTTCAACATGTCTTTGCAGAATTGCCGTTGCCCTTTTGCATGGTAAATATTCCTGATATTCCGATCACAGGAATTTCTATTGATAGCCGCGCTGTCAGACCGGGTCATCTTTTCGTAGCACTGAAAGGCAGTTCAGTGGATGGACATACTTACATTCCCAAAGCGATTGGTCATGGCGCGGTTGCGGTGGTAGGGGATAGGGATATCACCGGCCTCTCTGTTCCATACCTTCGACTGGAAAACTCCCGTCGCGCATTGACCTGGATCGCAGCCTCGTTCTATGACTGGCCGGGTCGCAAACTGACGGTGATCGGCGTCACTGGCACGGATGGCAAGACCACTACCACAAATCTCATTTATCAAATTTTGTTGGCTGCGCGTATCAAGGCGGGCATGATTTCAACGGTCAATGCTGTGGTTGGCGAGGAAGTGCTGGATACAGGATTCCATGTTACGACGCCGGATGCACAGGATGTGCAACGCTATCTTGCCAAAATGGTGGAAGCGGGATTGACACATGTTGTCCTCGAAACAACTTCCCATGGCTGGGCGCAATATCGCGTGGATGCCTGTGAGTTTGACATTGGTATTGTCACCAATATCACCCATGAACACATGGATGAACATGGTTCGTATGAGAATTATCGGGCGGCAAAAGCGAGACTGTTTTCGAGTTTGGAGATTACTTCTGAAAAAACCCAGGGAAATCCACGTTTGGGCATAATTAATCGCGACGATGTGAAGTCATTTGATTTCTTGAATGCATTTATCAAAGTCAGGAAGTTGAGTTATGGATTGAGTGAAGAGGCTGACATCCGCGCGGTCGATGTAGACTATAGCCCATCGGGAATCCATTTCACCGCGCAAAGCAGAGACTTTCGTGTTCCCGTTTCAAGCAAATTAGTAGGCAAATTTAATGTTTCGAATTGTCTAGCTGCCCTGACTGCGACTATTTATGGCTTGAAAATAAAACCCGAAATTGCTGCCCAGGGAATTGCCTCCCTGGCCGGAATCCCTGGTCGGATGGAACGTATTGATCTCGGACAGGACTTTACTGCGATTGTCGATTTCGCTCACACACCAAATGCATTAAAAGTCACTTTGGAGGCAGCCAGAGAAATGCTTTCTACTAAGGAAGAGGGGAGAGCGGGGAGGGGGCGAGTGATTGTCGTTTTCGGCTCAGCTGGGTTGCGCGACAAAGCCAAACGCCGCATGATGGCAGAGACATCGGCAGAGCTGGCTGATCTCACAATCTTGACTGCTGAAGATCCGCGCACCGAGTCCTTAAATGGAATCCTTGAGGAAATGGCAGCCGGTGCCACGTCAAAGGGTGGACGCGAGGGCGAAACCTTCTGGCGGATCCCAGA
>DATFQC010000388.1:0-4718 GCA_035264425.1 Anaerolineales bacterium | reverse complement strand
TGGAGAATAAACATAATTGGTCGAGTAGTTACGAGCGAACGTTGCGAGCGAAGCCAGCAGCGTAGACTTGCATCTGAGCCAAATTTAAAACGGGTGATCGGACGGCTTTGTCTTGACCACCATACATCGAGGTTACTGAATGACGAAAAAAGGACGCGTGTTTTCGGGGGCTCGACCCACAGGTCGCCAACATTTGGGAAATTATCTCGGAGCGATCCAGAATTATGTCGCCTTGCAGGATGATTATGATTGCGTCTATTGCATCGTGGATGTTCACGCGCTGACAACAGTGGAAACAACTCAGGATTTGAAACAGAATACATCCGAGATGGTGCTCGATTGGCTGGCAGCCGGGATACGTCCTGAGGAAGCAATTGTATTTGTTCAGTCTCACGTCCCTGAGGTCATGGAATTGCATACGTATCTGTCGATGGTGACTCAATTTGGCAAATTGACTGACTTACCAACCTTCAAGGATAAGGTGCGACAGCAACCCGAAAACGTAAATTATGGGTTGGTAGGGTATCCTGTTTTGATGACCGCTGATATTGTGCTCTATAAAACAGATATCGTCCCCGTTGGGATTGATCAGGCTCCGCACCTCGAGTTTGCGCGTGAGATTGTACGTTCGTTCAATTATCGCTATAACACAAAGGTATTGATCGAGCCCCAGGTCAAACACACCGAAGTCAAAAAAGTACTTGGGATTGACGGCAGGGAAAAGATGAGTAAGAGCTTGAACAATCATATCGAGCTTGCTTCCACGCCTGAAGAGACAACCGCCCGGGTAAGAGAAATGGTCACTGACCCTGCCCGGATGAAGCGCACTGACCCTGGCAATCCCGATGTCTGCAATGTGTATACCATGCACAAAATCTTTTCTCCGCAGACGGATGTGGACATGGTCAACGTGGAATGCCGCCGAGCTGGAATCGGTTGTGTGGATTGTAAAAAGCTGCTTGCCAAAAATTTGAATAGTCATCTCGAGCCATTCCGTGCCAGGCGTGCGGAATTCGCATCCAGGCCAGAGTACGTGCAGGATGTGCTGGATGATGGTGCAAGGCGTGCCCGTGCGATTGCTGCAAAAACAATGGAAGAGGTGAGGGCAGCAATGCAGCTACCGTAACGTCTAAAAATTAAGTGAGATCTTGTTTTTCACAGATTGGAGATTTTATATGTACAAGGTTCTCCAGTTGAAAACCCTCTTTATCTTATCTTTATTTTTTGTTGCCTCGTGTGCACCCTCTGCGCCGACGCCTACATCTGCGCCGGTCGCCACATTGGCCAATTTGGATGAAGAGATGACTTTAGCCGTGAGACAGGCGCAGGATACCTTATATATTTTGCGTCAGGCGATGCTGGCTCCAAAACCATCCTATAAGTTCTTGAGTGTCAAAGTCCGCTTTGCATCGAACGGTGATATCGAAGATATGTGGACAGAGCCCATTGATTTTTCTGACAGCAAATATACTGTGAGGTTAGTGGAAGGAGTAACTCTTGAGTTGGGAGCGCATCCGGATCGTCTGATTGAGGTTGCCCCACGTGATGTTCTTGATTGGATGATTCTGGAAAAGGATGGTTCTGTCTTTGGCGGATATACACTGCGGATCGAATACCAGCGGATGACGCCTGACCAGCAAAAGCGATACGATGAGGTGACCGGCTACAAGTTCGAAAAACAGTAAGGAAAGGTCATTAATTCAGTTTATGCGCGCATTAGTACAGCGAGTAGCCAAAGCCAGTGTGAGTGTCGAAGACAAGGTCATTTCCCAAATTGGGAACGGCCTTGTTGTTTTACTTGGCATCGGTCACGGGGATGGGGAGCAGCAGGTCACATTTCTTGCAGAGAAGATTGCCAATCTGCGGATCTTTGAAGATGAGCAGGGCAAGACGAATCTTTCGGTGCTGGATGTAAAAGGCGAAGTTATGGTTGTGTCACAATTCACGCTTTACGCTGACTCCCATAAAGGCCGCCGCCCCTCCTTTATTGATGCCGCGTTACCCGATATCGCTGAGCCGTTGGTGAATGGTTTCGTTGAACGGTTGCGGGGTCACGGTGTTCCTACACAGACAGGTCAATTTGGCGCGCACATGCTGGTGGAAATTTACAATGATGGACCGGTGACGATCTGGCTGGAAAAATGAACCTCGGACCTAATCCCCTCCAAAAGCTGTTCCATCAATTTTTAATGCTGTCATCTGTAACGGCATTTTTTGCACCATGGGTTCATCACGTGGATCAAGCAATCCTGAAGTTAACAAAAGGAAACTTCACCGTCACTGAAATTCTTGGCTGGAATATTGTTCAATTGATGACGGTTGGCGCAAAAACAGGGCAATATCGCACCATGCCGCTGGTCGCGTTATTTGACGGTGAAAAGATCGCGCTCGTCGCTTCCAGTTTTGGGCGTAAACATCATCCAGGATGGTATTACAACTTGAAGGCTAATCCGGAATGTGAAGTTCAATATAGGGGTCAATGGATGAGTTATATTGCGCATGAAGCAGATGGAGACGAACGCGAAAAGTATTGGCAGTTGGCTTTATTTTATTATGCGGGCTATGAAGACTATAAAGAGCGGGCTGGCAGAAGGATCCCTGTGATCGTGTTAGAGCAGAAGAGATAGCAATCCATGAAGCGCCCATTTATTTTTGTAATTTGTCTTTTTTTGTTCGCGTGTTCCCCAGACTCTACGCAAATTCCCAGGCTGGCCTCCCCAACTCAATCCGATTCGGATGTCGAAATGGAAGCTGCATTCCAACAAGCGCGGGTTACCCTGGATTCCTTTATCCAAAAGATTGCAACATCTCATCCCGGCCGAACGCTTATTGCCGTTAAAGTCCACTTTGTTCTACCTGATAGCTCTACTCAGGATTTGTGGGTGGATCGAATTACCTTCCGGGATAACGAGTTTCACGGGACCATGGGCGATGACATTCCTACCCTGAAATTAAGCATCGATGACAAAATTACGATTGCAAGAAAAGATATCGTTGATTGGATGATCGTTGAAGATGGAAAATTGATTGGCGGATACACGATTCGGCTCGCCTTCCAACGTATGACCCCGCAACAAAAAGAACGCTTTTTGGAAACGGTCCATTATTCATTAGAAGAGTGACCCTGCCAGTGGAATCCCCACAGGGCCGCGTCTACTTGCACAGCCAAAGCGCCGGCTGATACCATCGCATCGGCGTTTTCCTTTGACCAGATTCCACCCGCACCGATGATCGGAAGTCCAAGTTTTGCTGCGGAATAGACAGTTTCCAGGGTTCTTGGGAAAATCGATGGCCCGTAAAGTCGTCCTGTAATCAAGGACGAATTAAGTGCAGTAAGTGCGCCACGCGGTGTAGCAATGCTAATTGCCTGTGCTCCTCCTTGTATCAAACGCGGACCTAAACTTAAGACCTGTTCGACCGGCAAACAGAAGAGCAATGGCAATTCACCTAAACACATTTCGAGCGTCAACAAAATAATATCATTGGCAAGTAAGGGCGCAAAACCAAGTTCAACCGCCATGACATTCTCCTGTGTTTCTAAAGAACGAATCATCTTTTGTGTTTCTTCAGGGCGATCTGCCATGAGATGAACAATGACAGGCAAATTAGAGCGCAACCACTTTGCTGAATATTTTTTCACGCCCGCGTTGAATCCAAGATTCGGTAAGCCGGTGTGGAGCAGGAATCCGCCCGGGTATTCGATCAGCTCCGGTTTCGCGGCCGGCAGGCGCGGCCGAAGCGAGAGCGGATTCGTCACGAAGGCTCCGAATTCATCCAGGGCAATTCCTGCGCGCGATTCTGGCGCGAATCCTAATGATCCGGCTGCATTCATAAGTGGTTTGCTAAAATACAGGTCGCGTTTCATAAGGAGTTAATATGCAGCCATTGAACGGAATCCATGTGCTCGATCTCAGCCGCGTGCTGGCTGGCCCTTATTGTACGATGGTTCTTGGAGATCTTGGCGCAGAGGTGATCAAAGTGGAAGCGCCTGAAGGTGATGAGACGCGCGGCTGGGGTCCACCGTTTGTCGGTAATGAGAGTGCATATTATTTGTGCGTCAATCGCAACAAACGCAGCATGGTTCTGGATTTCAAAGCGCAGGAGAGCCGTGACATCCTTCAAGAACTTATCAAGCGAAGCGATGTTCTAGTTCAGAACTTTCGTCCGGGCACGTTGGCGCGGTTCTCGGTTGACTTTGAATCTGCTTCTGCGATCAACCCAAATCTCATTTATTGTTCGATCAGTGGTTTCGGGCAGAATGGGCCTCTCCGTGATAGACCCGGTTATGACTTCATGATCCAGGCACTGGGTGGATTGATGAGCATCACCGGCGAATCTGATGGGGAGCCCATAAAAGTTGGGGTGGCAGTGGCTGATTTATTTGCGGGACAAAATGCGGCGATCGCGATCTTGGCCGCGTTACAGGCGCGGGCGCAAACTGGCAAAGGACAACATCTCGATATTTCATTGTTCGATTCACAATTGGGAATGCTGGCAAACATAGCCAGCAATTATTTGATCTCAGGCAATTTGCCAAAGCGCTATGGCAATGCGCACGCGAACATTGTCCCCTATCAGAGTTTTCAAGCCACTGATACATGGTTTGTGCTTGCAGTAGGGAATGATCAGCAGTTTGAAAGGTTGTGTGGAGTCATCGAAAACTTGGATCTGGGTCATGATCCTCGTTTCGATTCGAATGCAGAGCGTGTGAAAAATCG
>DATFQC010000387.1:0-2583 GCA_035264425.1 Anaerolineales bacterium | reverse complement strand
TGGCGCGGACGCGCGTACTACATGGCTGGCAAAACCGATTTAGCGGTCAAAGATTATCGTGCTTCATTGAATGTCCATCCCCAATGGATCCCTGCAACGCAAGCCTTGCAGGATTTGGGAATGCAGCCTTAGTTAGTTCATTAAAGTGCTCAAGCTGCCAGAATGGCAGTTATCATTTACCACACCAGCGCCAATGCTTTGCGCGCCGCTAGGAGCCCAGACTATGAGACTACTTCACTTCGCTGATGCCCACATCGATATGGCTAACTATGGCAGGCACGATCCCGAAACGGGTCTGCCTCTACGTGTGCTGGATTTCCTCAAGTCGCTGGATACAATTATCGACGCGGCCATCTCTGAAAAGGTCGACATGGTCATCTTTGCGGGAGATGCTTATAAGGATCGTTCTCCTGCACCAACCTTTCAGCGTGAGTGGGGAAAACGAATTATTCGATTATCTCGAGCTAAAATCCCGACTCTCCTGCTTGTAGGAAATCACGATCTATCCCCGGCGACTGGCCGTGCCCACGCCATCCAGGAGTTTGACACTTTGGAAGTGCCTTATGTGCGCGTCCTGCAGAAGCCTCAATTTTATAAACCTGTTGACTTGTGGGATTTGCCGGTTCAGGTGATTGCAATGCCATGGGTTTCGCGCTCGGGCCTGATGGCCTCTATTGAATCGAGTGGAAGTGACACGAGTGAATTATTCTTGAAGATCGAAACTCGGATTTCCGAGCTGGTGGAAGACTGGGTCAATGAAGCCGATAAGACGATCCCACTGATTTTTACCGCTCATGCTTCCGTAGAAGGGGCCATGTTTGGTGCGGAACGAATGGTCATGTTGGGTGCTGATCTGGTATTGCCCACTTCACTTGTCAAAGACAAACGCCTTGATTATGTTGCCCTGGGACACATTCACAAGCCGCAGGATTTGAATGAGGGATATCATCCGCCGGTGATTTATCCAGGCTCGATTGAGCGCGTGGATTTTGGCGAAGCCATGGATGACAAGTTCTTTGTCATTGCGGATATTTCTTGTGGGTTGACGAAGGTTGAATGGAGAAAAATCGATGGGACGCGTCCTTTCATTGAACGGCGGGCAATCCTACAATCTAGTGATAATGTGACCGAGTTCTTGACGTTTAACATGCCCAGACCAAAGGATATGGATGGAGCGATCGTCCACTGACGGTGGAGTATCCGAGAGAACTGGATGTGTTGATCGATGAAACTGCCTTGCGAAAATATGCAGAGCACGCCTTCGAGTTTCATCTTGTGAAAAAACCCAAAGTGGAGGCTCGTGTTCGCATTCCGCAGGGACAAGTGATCAGTAGCTTAAGTCCATTGGATTTACTCACCCAATATTTTGATTCCGCAAAAATAAATGACATCGAGGAATTGCAGGAAATTGCGAAACAGATCATTTTTGATGACGAACCGAGTTCTGAATTCTGAACCTTGGTGCAGGCGGTTGAATATTTATTGAGAACATTGGAACAGTCGCAACATCCTACGTGGCAGAACGAGCCAGAGCGAAGTCATTGCAGCAAGGGCAGGTCCGGGACCTGTCCCTTTTAGTTTGGGAAGATTGACAGGTAATTTGAGTTCATTCGGCAGATAAATTCCCAGCAGGCGGAATGGTATAATTTTTGGGCGGATTGCATAATTTTCCACAAGTGTGGTTTTTTGAAGGAGAACGACATGTCAGGACATTCAAAATGGTCAACTATTAAGCGCAAAAAAGGCGCGGCAGATGCCAAGCGGGGTGCCGTCTTTACCCGTTTGGCGCGTGAACTCGTAATGGCAGCGCGCGAGGGTGGCAGTGACCCCGATTCCAATTTCAGATTGCGGCTCGCGGTGGATAAAGCCCGCGCGGAGAACATGCCAAAAGATAATATCGAACGAGCCATCAAGCGCGGTTCCGGTGAAGACAAGGATGGCGTGGTATTCGAGCAGATTACATATGAGGGCTATGCTCCCCATGGCGTGGCAGTCATGGTGGAGGCCGTCACCGATAATCGCAATCGCACCGTGTCAGATCTTCGGCACGCGTTCAGTAAATCGGGGGGCAATATGGCGGAGCTTGGCGCAGTAGGCTGGCAGTTCGAACGAGTCGCGTATTTTTCCTTCCCTTCCAGCGCAATGAATTTCGATCAGGCGTTTGAACTTGGGATTGAGGCGGGCGCGCATGATGTCGTGGAAGACAACGATATGATTGAAATCACGGCTCCCGTTGAATCCTTCAAGATCATTGCTGATGCTTTACACAAGGCCAAAGTACAACCGGAAGAGGCGGGCTTACGTATGATCCCCAAGCAGGAAATGGAACTTGATCCTGATGATACTGTGCAGGTGCTCAAGGCCCTTGAAAATATCGAAGACCTTGATGATGTGCAGAACGTTTACTCGAACCTTAAAGTTTCAGATGAGGCCTTAGCTGCCCTCGAAACAGCATAAGGATTAGCCACAGAGTTGCACATCAGTCCTGGAGGTTGCTGCCAGAGGAGACGCGGAGAAAAACTCTCTGAGTCTGCTTGTCTCGGTGGTAATTTATTTAAATGACCCTTGCATTAGGAATAGACC
>DATFQC010000386.1:0-2260 GCA_035264425.1 Anaerolineales bacterium | reverse complement strand
TGAGATATTACCACCCGCATGCAGATTTCGGGAGGCAATATAGTTTCCTATCTTCAGATGTATGAAGAGTGATACTGGCAGATTCTAGATTTTTATCGTTACATTTCATGTTATTTAGTATAGCTTGCTTCTCTACTTTATTTACGTTGATTTTTCTAATAGGCTTCTTATTTCCTTTTCCCTTGACATAGCCTGTTTCCTGCATAAAGTTAAACATACGGTCAATTAATGGAATACATTAGAGAAAACTGATGTCTGATCTTCCCTCCGGTACCGTTACATTCCTCTTTACTGATATCGAAGGCTCAACACGTCTCTTGCAACAGTTAGGCGAGAAATATACTGTCCTGCTCGCGGACCATGAGCGAGTTTTGCGAGAGGCGTGTGAATCCCATCAGGGGAAGGTGGTGGATATTCATGGCGATTCGTTCTTCGTTGTCTTTCCCCGCGCCCTAGACGCGATTCAGGCTGCGGTGCAAGCCCAACATGCGTTAGCGGATCATCTCTGGCCGGAGGGGGTCGGTGTGCGGGTTCGCATGGGATTACATACAGGTGAACCACAGATCAGCGCGTTAGGTTATATGGGGATTGATGTACATCGTGCGGCGCGTATCATGGCGGTAGCGCATGGCGGGCAAGTTTTGCTTTCACAAACAACCCATGATTTGGTTGTAAGCGAATTGTCGGAGGATGTGAGCTTGCGCGACCTCGGCGAACATCACCTCAAGGATCTACGTCAGCCCAAGCATCTTTATCAACTCGTTATTACTGGCCTTCCGTTTGACTTCCCTCCGCTGAAATCACTGAATGTATCTCCCAACAATTTGCCGATCCAATTGACCAGTTTCATCGGTCGTGAAAAGGAGATTGCTGACGTCAAGCAGGCCATTCGTGACCATCGTCTGGTAACGCTGATGGGCCCCGGTGGCAGTGGCAAAACACGCTTGGCATTGCAAGTTGCCACCGAATTAATTGAGGATTTCCACGATGGCGTGTTTTTTGTAGCGCTGGCACCCATTACTGCTTCCGGGCTAGTGCCTTCGACCATTGCTCAATCCTTAGGAATCTCTGAAGTCGCAGGTCGTTCTATTGTTGATAGCTTGAAGGATTATTTACAAAACAAGTCATTATTGTTATTGCTCGATAATTTTGAGCAGGTGATTCCTGCGGTACCGATCGTTGCTGAACTATTGTCGGCAGGTCGTGGACTAAAAGCGTTGGTTACCAGCCGCGAAGCCTTGCGGATCAGCGGAGAACGTGAATATCTGGTCCCTCCGTTGCCGCTGCCAAATCTTACCCAACTGCCAACTGCGGAATCGCTTTCGCAATATGCTGCGGTTGAGTTATTTCTCGAACGGGCTCAGGCAGTCAAGCCAGACTTTCGCATCACGGACAACACTGCTCCGGCAATAGCAGAAATTTGTTATCGGCTGGATGGATTGCCCTTAGCAATCGAGTTGGCCGCGGCCCGCATTAAGTTATTGCCGCCGCGTGCCATGTTGAAGCGCCTCGAGAATCGGCTGGAATTTTTGACAGGGGGTGCGCGTGAATTGCCGGCCCGCCAGCAGACTTTGCGGAATGCCATTGCATGGAGCTATGACCTGCTGAATGAAGAGGAACAGAAATTGTTTCGACAACTATCTGTTTTTGTAGGTGGTTGTACATTAGACGCGGTCGAAGCTGTGTCTGAGGATCATCAAGCCGGTCTCTCTTTATTGGACCAGTTTGGTTCCTTACTGGATAAGAGTCTTTTGCGGGAAGTGGAGGGCATCAGTGACGAGCCACGGTTTGTCATGCTGGAGTTGTTGCGTGATTTTGGCTTGGATCAATTAAAAGCAAGTGATGAACAGGAAATCACTCAAAAACGCCACGCAAGCTTTTTCCTTGCCCTGGCAGAGCGAGCTGAAGCAAAGCTGGAAAGTGCCGATCAGCTTGATTGGATCAATCGCATGGAACAGGAACACGACAACTTGAGAGCCGCGCTCGAATGGAGTAAGACAGCGAGTGGTACAGATGAGTTGTGTTTGCGATTAGCCGGCGCACTCGGTCTATTTTGGGAGGCGCGCGGGTATTTTAGCGAGGGGCGTGAACGGCTTTCTGCGATACTCGCAACACGGGTCGCGCAGGGACGGACAGCCAGCCATGCCAAACTCCTTGCGCGGGCAGCAGAACTTGCCTATCGTCAAAGCGATTATGCGGCGACCGTGGAACTTGCTGAGGCAGCCCTGGCAATTTACCGCGAAGTTGGAGATAAACAGGG
>DATFQC010000385.1:0-3704 GCA_035264425.1 Anaerolineales bacterium | reverse complement strand
TGGATGGGCCTTTGCCAAAATCGCGTTGGCAGCCAATGCACCCATCAACTTTAGTGTGTCACGCCTGGTCAGTTTGGACATATTCAGCCTGAAAACGTATTCCGAACAATGACAACCACAATAGAGATCACCGAAAGCGGGATAAGAATATACAAAAATATGGTCAAGCGGTCAGAGAGCCATTCCGCCGCGCGCACCATAAAGCGAACCCTTGCCGATACGAATGTCAATAAAATAATCACGACGAGGCTCATCAAAGACCAGGCGGTCAACGATACCTCGGCATACGTGAATCTTGTCATGCCTCGCCATAGGCCGTTTGCAAAAATACATAGGGTTAGGCCCAGAGCAAGCCAGGTGCCCCGCACAATAAACTGGTCTCGAAACATTTGAGATGGCAACAGGAAGCTGAGCAGGAGAAGAAAGCCATAGACAAACACGCTTTCGACAAAGGCTGTCAACATTGCATAAAAAAAGAGGCTGGTGATTTCACCCGGCGTTAGAAAATTTAACCAGGACGGTAATTTCCATAACCAGGAAGTCATTGTCCATCCAAAGATGGGCACAGCAATGACAGCATACACTGGGAGAGTTGCCGAGATTGTTGGGAATCTTCGTAGAATACCAGCCATATATTAACCGTTGCGAATTCTAAGACTCAGGGAAGTGAATGGCAAGTTTATACTCGAAACAAGGTTAAAAATCAAATAGGCCACGAACACTTTCTCCGCACAGGGTTTGTTATCCTTCGTACAGATATAGTACAATTGTTCTAACACAAGCCGCTGTATTATCACGATCGAATAAATTTTGATGAAAAAAACTCCTGGTACAGTAAAATTAACTTATGCACAACGATGATGTTTCTCCCGCCCGCCAGCAATATCTGGATATTAAACGGGACTACCCCACTACCATTCTCTTTTTTCGACTCGGCGATTTCTACGAAACCTTTGACGAAGATGCCGAGCTGACAGCCCGCGAGCTTGACATTGTATTAACCTCGCGCTCCGTCGGAAAGGGCGAGCGTGTGCCGCTGGCTGGCATTCCCTATCACGCCGTGGAAAACTATTTGGCGCGCCTGATCGAGAAAGGCTATCACGTTGCGATCTGCGAACAGATGGGAGAGACACCCGTCAAGGGGATCTTTCCTCGCAAAGTAATTCGGGTCGTTACGCCTGGAACCGTGACCGAGCCAGCACTCCTGCCAGGCGACTCAAACAACTATCTGACCTCGGTCTTCCTGGAAGATAGAATGGCTTCCGTTTCCTATGTCGACATCACGACCGGAGAGTTTGCCGTTACGGAACTCCCCATGGAAGCCTTGCGCGCCGAGCTGACGCGTTTACATCCTGCCGAAATTATCGTGCCGGATAATCAAACTCTGAATGATGGCTTCCAGGGTCATAAGACCTCCTATCCCGCCTGGAGATTTGAACCCGGCAAATGTGAAGAAACGCTGCTGGTCCATTTCAAAGCCTCCACGCTGCAAGGCTTTGGCCTGAAGGGACGCAGCCTTTCCATGCGCGCGGCAGGAGCAATCCTTCAGTATCTAAAAGATACACAACCAGACTCGCTGAACCTACTGACCAGCCTGCGCGCATACAGCATCAACGAATTCATGACACTCGATGCCGCCACACGGCGCAACCTGGAACTGGATGAAACCCTGCGCGGCGAACGCAAAGGTTCTCTGCTCGGCACGCTGGATCAGACTGTGACGCCGATGGGCAAGCGCATGATTCATCAATGGGTCAGCCAGCCTCTGTTGAGTGTGGAAAGGATCCGGCGCAGGCAGAACGGTGTTCAATATTTCTTCGACGATGGCATGAAACGGGCGGAATTGCGCGCCGCGCTCAAGCCAGTTGCAGATCTGGAAAGGTTAGTCAATCGAGTCTTGGCCGGGTACGCACAGCCGCGCGACCTGGTCGCGATGCGAGATACACTTTCGCGATTATCAAATATCCTTGGCATTATCGGTCAGGATGAATCGCCAACCTTACCCAGACTGGAACTCGCCGATGACGAATGCTCGTTATTACAAGCCTGCATTGACGATGAGCCGCCCTCGACACTGCAGAACACAGGCATTATCCGGGCGGGCTATTCGCAGGAGCTGGATTCCGTCATCGAGGCCTCACAACACGCGCGGGATTGGATCGGGAATCTTGAAGCGGCGGAACGCGAACGGACCGGCCTCAAAACCTTGAAAGTTGGTTACAACAAAGTCTTTGGCTATTACATTGAGATCTCGCGCGGCGCCGCAGAGAGAGCGCCCTCCAATTACATCCGCAAACAAACACTGGTCAATGCAGAGCGTTTCATCACGCCCGAGCTGAAAGAGTATGAAACCCTGGTATTGAATGCGGAAGACCGCATCCGCGAGATCGAATTGCGCCTGTTCAAGGAAACCTGCGCGGTGATCGGAAAATCTGCTCATAAACTGCTGCAGATCGCGCGCTCCCTTGCGGTCCTGGATGTGCTCTCCTCGTTCGCTGAGACCGCCGCGCTCGGAGGCTACGTCCGGCCCGAGGTACATGAAGGGCTGGGGTTGGAGATCCATGAGGGCAGGCATCCGGTGGTTGAGCAATACTTGCACGGCGATCGTTACATTCCCAATGATGTCATCTTTGAACAAGGCGAGATCGTGCGAGTCATTACCGGTCCAAATATGGCAGGGAAATCCACGTACTTGCGACAAACAGCGTTGATCCTTTTGATGGCGCAGATCGGCTCCTTCGTCCCGGCCGATTCAGCGAAGGTGGGACTCGTCGACCGAATCTTCACCCGTATCGGCGCGCAGGATGAGATCCATGCGGGACAATCCACATTTATGGTGGAGATGATCGAAGCGTCGAATATTTTGCATCATGCCACATCACGAAGCTTATTGATTTTAGACGAGATCGGCCGCGGCACCTCCACCTACGACGGATTGTCCATTGCCTGGGGCATGATCGAATATATCCATAATCATCCACACTTGCGCGCAAAAACACTATTTGCCACCCATTATCATGAGTTAACCCAGCTCGCGGATTTGTTGCCGGGCGTTCGAAACTACAACGTCGCAGTGAGCGAAGCCAATGGGACAGTTGTGTTCCTGCACAAGATCGTGCCGGGCGGCGCAGACAAATCCTATGGGATCCACGTCGCACAACTGGCAGGCTTGCCTGCACCTGTCGTACAAAGGGCAAATGAGATCATGGCCGAGCTCGAAAAGACCTCCGGTCGGGCGGTCAAGATCGATCCGCATGCCGCGCAGCAGGCGATGCTGTTCCCCGAGTCAAGCCCGTTGCTGGATGAGCTAAAAGAACTGGATGTAAATTCCCTGTCCCCGATCGAGGCTTTGAATAAATTATTTGAATGGCAGAGGAAGTTTACGAACTGACCAAGAGTCTTAAGTCGACCTTTTAGATATGCAAACTCAACAAATAGCCGGGGGCTATCAGAGTATAATTTTTTCCATAATCAAACCCATCACTTAAGTAGTTATTTATTACAAGGATCCATTAATGAAGGTAGCAATACTGGCAGGCGGATTAGGTACCCGTCTATCTGAAGAAACAACTATCAAACCAAAGCCAATGGTCGAAATTGGTGGGAAACCAATACTTTGGCATATCATGAATATTTACGCATCCTATGGATATAAGGAATTTGTCATTGCGCTCGGCTATAAAGGAGAAATCATTAAAGATTAT
>DATFQC010000384.1:0-4456 GCA_035264425.1 Anaerolineales bacterium | reverse complement strand
GCAAACAGCATTGCAGTCAGAATCGTTATCCACAACCACCAAGCATTGCGTCGCTGTTGTTGCACATCAGAGGAGAGCAAATTTCGATCTGAGATCACAATTGCTCCTTATTCTGGAATTGAATCAAGATTTCAGACCCACCCAAAACGCGTTCCAATTCCTCAGCGGTCGATTGCAAAATGTTTTCGATGTTAAGCGCACCACTGATGCGGGCAGTTGCTTCGGAAATCAATCGTTCCTTGGCCGCACGCCGCCGGGCATCCTGGAACAAGCGCGCGTTTTCCATTGCGAACGCTGCGCGTTCCGCGACAGCCTCGACAAGACTGACCTCATCCGCCTGCCACTGTTTAAGTGGATCATGAGATTCGATGTGCAGGATGCCGATGACTTCGCCTCGCAGTTTGACTGGGACCGCCAGGGCTGCACGTTTCTCTTTTGAGCCGTTGTTTTGATTTGACATTACCTGTCCATGCTGTACCGCTGAAATCACCTCCGAGCTTTGTAAAGCTTTGTCCAACATTTCAATACGCCCGGTTTGATAACGGAAACCCGGCTGTTCGGTCTGGGCAATTGTTCTACTCCACTCGGCTCGTGTGAATTCGTTATAGACTTCCTGTACCTGCATCAAAGCGGCACGAGCCTCGGTTAGCAGTTTGGCATTTTCCAGGGCAATGGATACCTGATTGGCAAGCGCGGTTAAAACTTGCAAGTCTTCACTTGAAAATGCACCCGCTTCCATGCTTTGGACGTCCAGGACACCGATCGTTTCTGTCCTTACTTTCATTGGTAGTGCAACTTCAGAACGGGTATCAGGAAGATCAGGGTTATTGAAGAAGACGGCATCAGCACCCACGTCCAAAGCGATGCGGGGTTGTCCCGTTTGGGCAGAAAAGCCGACCACACCCACGCCGAGTTGCAAGCGGTGATTCCGTTCCAGCATTCGTTTTCCACCCGCACTATTCGCGGCTTGAAGGATTGCAAACTCATGTGCCTGATCCACAAGAAAGATACCGACATGGTAGAAACCAAATCGTTCACTGATCAACCTTGTGGTAGCTGGAAAAACTTCATTCAGATCCTGCAATTGTGCAATTGATTCCGATAGTTCGGTAACTGCCTTGAGCTGAGAGGCGCGACGTGTCGTTTGTTTGTTAACGCTTTCGATTTCCTCAGTGCGCTCGTTCACGCGTTGTTCAAGAGTAGTCGTTAATTCTCCAAGTGCCCGGTTAATCTGATTGACTTCTTTGAGGCGTTCTCTTTCAATAAATGTACGGAAAATATTGGCTCCCAGCAGAATAATACCCATTGAGACCGCGACCCCAGTATCTCGAAAGAAATCACTGTTGAGTATGATGGGGATGTGTGAATATTGGGGGGCAGTAAATGATGCCAGTGCCACAAATAGCACCAATGCGGCCAACCCTCTGAAAGAGAGAAGGATACTGGCGACGACCAGCGCAATGTGAACGCTGGTTGTGATCGCTGCAGTGTAACTGCTGGCAGTTCCGAGAAAAAGTGTAAGATAGGCAAAGGCTGTGAAACTGAAAGAGAAAAAATAGATTCCAATTTCGTAAAAAAGTGTTCTGCTTAGTCCATAGGCGATCGCTGTAAAAAGAAGCAAAACAATGAACTCACTATACGAGCTTGGTCTTGAGATCAACGCCCACATATAGGCGACTGTAAGGATCAGCGTTATGATCGCCAAAAGCTGCGCGCGCCTCTTTTCTCCGATCTCTTGAACGGAGGGATGTGGATTGATTATGAATCCCAAAAATCGCGCAAACCAGTTGGCGGGATCTTGAATTGTTTTGGAGTTCTCATGCAAAGTCATAACTTACTCCGGTGTCTCGCCGTTTGATTTCTGTGGCACAGGGGCCCCAGGAGGTGCGGATGGATTTACCAGCTGGAAGGTGACAGTTGAATTTTGCAGGGTTTGTCCCAATTCCTGCACTGTGTCGCGCAAGATGGAATCCAATTGGAAGGAGGTGCTTAATTTTGTTGCCACCTCAGAAAGGAAAGCCTCGCGTGTTGCACGTTTTTGTGCTTCATCCAGCAAGCGCGCACCCTCCAGAGCCAGCGCAACCCGTTCAGCGGTTGCCGATACTATGATCAGCTCATCGTCCGTCCATTGACGAGAGGGATCAGCGGCGTTTAACGTTAAGCGACCGATGCTTTGTCCGCGTAATTGAACTGGGATCAAGAGGGCGTCATTTTCACCCTTTGATGAGCGTGCAGCCTTGAAAGGCTCAGACTTGATGCCATCATACCGATAGCCTTTGGTCTGAACTATTTCTTCATAGTCCTTCCAGGCTCTTCTGGATGCCTGTAATGACTCAACATTCGCTTCCCGCAAGGCCGTTTGAGATTCGTCAAACAGCAGGGCGTTTTGAAGAGCGATTGCGACCTGATCAGCAAGGATTGATAAGATGGAGACATCCTCCTGGGTAAAGTCGTTTGGCTGAGTCGTCTGAATATCCAAAACTCCAAGGATGTGATCTCCCGATTTGAGCGGTAAAGCAAGTTCTGATTGGGTTTCTGCAAGTTCAGGGTTATTAAAGAATATTTTATTTTCGCCTGTGTTAAGAGCAATTCGTGGCTGACCTATCTGTGCCACAGAACTGACAACTCCCAATTGACCGATGGGAACCTTATATCCGCGTGCCAGCATTCTTAAGCCACCCTCAGTGTTGGCAGAACGTAAAATTGCATACTGCTGTTGTTCATCCAGTAAAAAGATAGCGACATGGTAATATCCCAGCTGATCACTGATAATGCTTGTAATCAGTGAAATGAGATTTGCAAAATCCCTGATGGAGGCGGCTGTGCTGGTTACGTCAGCGACCGTGCGGAGTTTTTTTGTGCTATTTTCAAGTTGCCTGTTTGCAATGAGCAATTCTTCAGAGCGATTCTTTAATTCCGACTGTGTCAGGTTCAAATTAACGTTCGCAGTTTCTAACTTCTCGAAGTTCGCTCTGGACCTTCTGAGGGCATTTTCCAAACCATCAATCAGTAAATAAATAATTGTGGCATTGATTACAAAGGTGAAGGCCATATCCCGAGCAAAGGATGTGATAGGATAGGGCGCCACTTTGATTAACCCGTTTGCTTCTGCATACGCCAACGCAAAACCAGAACAGATACTGATGAGCGTAGTGATGAGTGATGCCTGCCATCCTAGTAATAAGCCAGCGATGAGAATAATTGCAAAGTTCAATATATAGGAGGAATCTTTAACTCCAAATCCGCTCGCTGCTATACTATTTGAGGCAATCCAGATAATGACGACCAGCAGAATGGAAGCCCTTCTGACAAACCCTCTTCGTAAGAGTAGCAGGCCTGTTCCAAAGGTGGCTGCGATCCCCAACAGGATCAGATCGACAACTGAAAACCCCGTATATCCCAAAAAGAATCTTGCGATCGTTTCATAAAGAATGATCGCTGCCAAAAACAATATGGCAATGGCATTGACATACCTCCCTTTGCGAGTTTTATCCTCGTCGTCAGGAAAATCAGGAGATTTAAGTAGCGTACGTGCTTGTTTCAACATGAAATTACCTGTTATTCTCTCCATCGGCATTGCCGATTTCAAGAGTTACCTCAGTCGCGCCACCCATCTTGCGTCCCAGTTCTTCGACCGCGGTTTGAAGAATGGACTCTAAATTACCGACCGCGCCGATTCTGGTTGAGATATCTCCGATGGCACGTTCACGGGCAGCACGTCGTTGGGCGCTTTCCACAAGACGGGCATTTTCCAATGCAAGAGCTGCGCGTTCCGCAGCGGCTTCGAGCATGGCGATCTCCTCCGGTTTCCAGTGCCGCTGACCCTTTTTTGAGCGTACATCGAGTACACCAATGGTCAGACCACGGAGCTTGATGGGGATTGCAAGGGTTGCAGAAGCCTTCTCGAGAGAGAGATTGCCAGTTTGAATCACAGACTTGACGGGTTCACGCTTCGGATTGTTATCCAAGGGAAGCACCTGCTTTCCATCGAACAGGAATCCGTTTGGTTTCCCTTGTCGCGCGAAATTGCTCCACTCCTGCTGCGTATATTTCTCAAACATCGCTTGTGATTCACCTAAAGCTTGTTTGGCCTCCCCAAACAGGCGGGCGTTTTCAATGGCAATCGTGATCTGATCTGCCAGGGTGGTGAGCACATTAATATCTTCCTGAGCGAATGCGTTAGTTTCTGTGCTTTGCACATCAAGGACACCGATCACTTTTCCAACCACTCGTAGTGGGATAGCCATTTCAGAGCGCGTATCGGGAAGGTCTGGGTTATTGAAATAAACAGAATCCACTCCAACATCCAGAGCGATACGAGGCTCACCCCGTGAGGCCGTATATCCCACAATACTGTGCGAGTCCAATGGCAGACTATGCTGTCGATCCAGCATCCTAATTCCTCCTTGACTGTTGGCGGCACTCAGGACTGCCAGCCTACGCTGCTGATCCAATA
>DATFQC010000383.1:0-6579 GCA_035264425.1 Anaerolineales bacterium | reverse complement strand
AACGGTACATATTTGCAGGATGGTCTTTTAAATCTTCGCGATGGAGATGCATATTTACCTTTGATCCTGCGCGAAAAAATATTATTGCGTGGAGACCATAACGTATTGAACGTCCTGGCCGCATTTGCAATTGGACATGCGTCAGGATTTCCTCTGGACACTATGCTCGAAGCGGTAGAAGATTTTCGTGGGGTGTCCCATCGCCTGGAACTTATACGTGAGTTGCAAGGAGTGCGTTGGTACAACGACTCAACTGCAAGTGCACCTGAACGGAGCATAGCAGCTATCCACGCATTTGATGAGCCAATTGTGTTATTGCTCGGCGGCCGTGACAAGGATCTTCCATGGGAAGACCTGATGCAACTCATAAGTGAGCGCGTCGATCATGTAGTGTTGTTTGGCGAGGCAGCGGATAAGATCCAGAAAACGGCGAACAGCCTCGGGCTACGTGGGAGTCACTTCCCTATCGTGCGAGTAGATAATCTGCATGAGGCAGTCCTCAAAGCAGCAGAGCTCGCTGAACCAGGCGATGTTGTTCTGTTATCGCCGGGTGGCACAAGTTTCGATGAGTTCAAGGATTTTGCAGAACGTGGAGAAAGGTTTAGAGAATGGGTACAGGAACTTTAGTAAATAATCGGGTGTCTCTTTCGTCCGTCAAAAAGCGAGCGCGCAGCGTGGACATTCCGTTGATGCTAACGGTCGTTGCCTTGGTTGTATTCGGCTTGATCATGTTGTATTCTGCTTCGTTTGATTTTTCCTTCAACCAATTTGGCTCGCCAACTTATATGTTTTCACGTCAGGTAAGGTGGCTGGGTGTTGGTCTTTTGCTTGCCTTTGGGCTTTCTAACTTTGATTATCACCACTGGCGCGGAACGATTGTATTTGCCATGCTTGGGACCATTGGTTTGTTGATCACAGTTTTATTCATCAATGAAATTCGCCTGGGTGCTTCTCGTTCCTTATACGAAGGTTCGTACCAACCCTCTGAAATTGCAAAACTAATCTCTGTTGTTTATCTTGCGGTCTGGTTGTATGCGAAACGCGATTTCCTGCACGACCTTAGCTTAGGATTAATTCCACTGGGCGTTATCCTTGGTATCATAGGCGGCTTGATCTATTTGCAGCCGGACTTAAGCGCAGCTGGTACGGTACTGGTTCTGGGAGGATTGTTATTCTTCCTGGCAGGCGCGGATATCAAACAGATTGTATTTCTTCTAATACTGGCCATCTTCATGGGATGGGTCATTGTTCAGTTTAGCGTAACAGGTCAGGATCGCGTGGCTTCTTTCGTAGCAGGCTTGCAGGATCCGACGCAGGCTTCCTATCATGTGCAACGCTCGTTTGAAGCAGTGATTAAGGGCGGTTTCTTTGGCGTAGGGCTGGGACAAGCTGATACTAAATTAACAGGTTTGCCCTTTGCGCCTACTGATAGTATCTTTGCGGTTGTTGCGGAAGAGCTTGGATTATTTGGCTCGATCCTGCTTATGTGTTTGTATGCAATCCTGGTGTGGCGCGGCCTCACCATTGCACGTCGAGCGCCTGATATGCTGGGCACTCTGCTGGCTGCCGGGATGACGTTCTGGATTGGTATGGAGGCGTTAATCAATATGGCGGTCATGGTCGGTCTCATGCCGTTTGCAGGAAACGCCTTGCCCTTTATCAGCGCAGGTGGCTCGAATCTGGTGTCAACATTGTCTGCGATAGGTATTATGTTGAACATCTCTCGTCAGAGTGGCGAGAGTACAAAGAAGGAAGAAAAGGATTGGAGGTCATTCGGTGCGGTTGTTGATTTGCGCCGGGGGAACGGGCGGCGGAGTGTATCCCGCCCTCGCCGTTCACGGCGTACTAACGTCTAAGGTGACTGACCTGGACACGCTGTGGGTGGGCGGCGAAGGTGGCATGGAAGAGGCTCTGGTACGACGCCAGGGAATTCCCTTCCGCTCCATCCCCGCTGCCGGTGTACATGGTGTGAACGTCACGGCTTTGCCACGCAATCTTCTCATGCTGGCACGTGGCGTCCTTGCCGCACGCAAAATCCTCAATGACTTCAAACCCAATGTTCTCTTCTTCACTGGTGGCTATGTCGCTGTCCCGGTCGCGCTGGCGGGGCGTTCCATTCCATCCCTTCTTTATGTGCCGGACATCGAGCCTGGCATGGCTTTAAAATCCCTGTCTGGATTTGCAGACATTATCGCTGTGACAACGGATCAATCGCAGAAGTTCTTTAATAAAAGTGTTTATGAGACTGGATATCCACTCCGCCCAGACCTCACGCTTTGGGACCAGCAAACAGCCCATCAACATCTCGGCATCTCCGGTAAATTTCCTGTCCTTTTGGTATTCGGTGGGAGCAAAGGTGCGCATTCGATCAACCAGGCTGTTTTGAATAACCTGAAAGGGTTGCTTGCAAAGTTCGAGATCATTCATCTTTGCGGCGAGGGAGACTGGCAGGTTGTCAAAAGTGCTCGTGATGGCTTGCCCATGGAACTGTCCGGGCGTTATCATGCGATGCCTTATCTGCATGAGATGGGCGCGGCGTTGGCTGCTGCGGATCTGGTGGTTTCTCGAGCCGGCGCGAGTTCCTTAGGAGAGTATCCGCTCTTTGCCCTGCCGGCTGTTCTGGTGCCTTATCCACACGCCTGGCGCTACCAGAAAGTGAATGCTGACTATCTTACACGCCGCGGCGCCGCGATCATGTTGGAAGATCAGCGCCTCAATGATGACTTGCTGGATACGTTGAATGTTCTGTCCGAAAACCCAAACAAGTTGAAAGCCATGCGAGCTGCCATGTTTGAACTCTCTCATCCACGCGCTGCTGAAAAGATCGCCAGTGCGCTGATAGAACTGGCTGGAGAATAACGCTATGATGAGCATTGTCTATCTTTTTTGGATGTTCGTAATTCTCTTTGCCATTGTAGGTTGGATGCGCGGTTGGGCAAAAGAACTCCTTGTTTCTTTCAGTGTAATTCTTGCTCTGGCGCTCAACCATGTGCTACGCAGGTATATCCCGATTGCCCAAACGTTGCCTGAAACAGATAAATCTCTTTTCTGGGTGCGAACGATTATTCTGATCGTGCTTGTCTATTTTGGCTACCAGACAGTGGTCAGTATTCCACACCTCGCCTCACGGGCGGTGCGAGAGCGCTTACAGGATACACTTTTTGGCGCCATCCTGGGTGCGATCAATGGTTATCTGATTGCTGGAACAGTCCTGTTCTATATGCATGTTGCAGATTATCCATTTCCAGAGGTAGTCTCCAAGCCTGCCGACCCGGTCCTGTTGCAGACAGTCAATCAGATGATGTTGTATATGCCGCCTCAATTGCTGGGCGAACCCGGCATCTACTTTGCCATTATTCTTGCATTTGTGTTTGTACTAGTAGTTTACATTTAATAAGAGCGAGCAGCTAAAAACGAATATGACACACGTTCATTTCATCGGTATTGGGGGAAGCGGTCTTTCCGCCATCGCCCGCCTCCTTTTGGAGAGCGGATACGCGGTCAGCGGTTCTGATCGCGCGTTGACTCCCTTTGCCGAGGAAGTGCGCAAGGCTGGTGCGACCGTTTATATTGGCCATCATCCGCGCAACCTAAAAGATGCAGATTGGGTCATACGTTCCTCCGCAATCAAAGAAGATAATCCTGAAGTCAAGGCTGCGCGACGCGCGGGACTCGCTGTTTATAAACGCGCAGATTTCCTCGGCCGCTTAATGGAGGACAAGACAGGGATTGCCATTGCCGGTACGCATGGAAAAACAACGACAACCGCGATGACTGCCTGGGTGTTGACAGCCATGGGCCGGGACCCATCTTTCATTGTGGGCGGTGTGGTAAATAACCTCGGTGTTAATGCTCATGCGGGCAAAGGCAAGACGTTTGTGATTGAAGCGGATGAGTATGACAATATGTTCCTGGGGCTCAAGCCACAGATTGAAGTCGTCACAAGTATTGAACATGATCACCCGGATTTTTTCCCGACGCTTGAGTCGATGTATGCAGCCTTTGAAAAATTCGTGACTCTGTTGCCTGCGGAAGGAACGCTGATTGTATGTGCTGAAGATGCTGGCGCGGCCGCGCTGATCCCGTATGTGCGTAAAGAGGGCAGGAACGTTATCTCGTATGGAATGCAGGGCGATATGACAATTAATACACCTTACTGGATGCAGGCGCGCGAGATCAAACCAAATGAACGCGGTGGCTATGACTTTATGGCGATCACAAATATGGCGAGCAAAACTTCCGCATCGGTCAAAGTCTCCCTGCAGGTACCGGGCGAGCATAACGTGCGCAATGCACTGGCCGTTTTGGCGATCATTGGTTTGCTGGGTCTTTCCCGTAAAAAAGCAGCACAGGCCCTGGCGGATTTCACGGGTACAAGTCGCCGCTTTGAACTGCGCGGTGAAATAAGTGGGATCAGCCTCTTCGATGATTATGCTCATCACCCCACAGAGATCAGAGCCACACTGTCTGGTGCGCGGGCGCGCTTCCCAAACGCACGTCTCTGGGCAGTCTGGCAGCCGCATACCTATTCACGTACAAGGACACTATTCCTCGATTTTGCACGCGCCTTCAAGGATGCGGATCAGGTGATCGTTACAGAAGTGTATGCCGCGCGCGAGCCGAAACAGGATTTCACTTCCGCTGAGATCGTGAGTGCCATGCCGCATCTTTCTGCCCGTTATCTCAAGACGCTGACTGAAGTGACGGATTATTTATTAAAGAATCTTCAGGCCGGCGATGTCGTGCTGGTGCTCTCGGCGGGGGATGCAGATGAAGTCAGCACAAATGTATTGAAAGGATTACAAAGCACCGCATAATTTCTTAACTTTAAAGCGGTAAAGGAAAGGTAATTGGAACTAATGTCTGAAAAAAAGAAGAAAGACCCACTTCATCCCGAGACTTTCTTCCTGCCACCGTTAAAAATGATACTGACTTTCTTTGATAAGGAAGCACGTCAACGCGAAAAAGAGAAGAACGCTGCACGAACTGAAGACCAGGAAAAAGCAACGGAGAAGGATGTTGAAAAGCTGATCGAGAAATTAAGTGAAAAAGACGAGTGAATCGAAAATGGTAGTTGCGACCCGTCCCATTGACATCTTATACGCCAAACTTGGCGACCAGGTGAAAGAGAATGTCTCTCTGGCACCTTATACCTCCGCGCGCATTGGCGGACCCGCTGATATTCTCATCACAGCCGAATCCGCAGATGAGTTGGCGCGAATCATCAAATTGTTACAAAAACAGGAAATAGAGTATCTCATTCTGGGTGGCGGCTCGAATGTGCTGGTCAGTGACAGAGGTGTGCGCGGCGTAGTGGTACTGAATCGGGCGAAGGGCGTCCGTTTCCATAACGGTGACCAGCCTTCTGTCACGGCTGAATCGGGTGTTGTCTTCAGTAATCTTGCCAATCGCTGCGCAGCAAAAGGATTCGCTGGCCTCGAATGGGCTGCGACAGTCCCTGGCACAATTGGCGGCGCTGTATACGGGAATGCTGGCGCGTTCGGCGGCGATATGACCGGCAATTTGATCTGGGCTGAACTGCTTACGGAAAATGGCCGAGAAAAATTCACTGCTGAGCAAATGGGCTATGGATATCGCACGAGCATTTTGAAACGCGGTGAACTGGATGGGATTGTCCTTTGTGCAGAGTTGAAGCTGCAAAACTCTACCAAAGAAGCGGTCAGTACCACCGTTGAACAGTTTGGCGCGCACCGCAAAACGACTCAACCCCCCGGTGCAAGCATGGGCTCGATGTTCAAAAACCCGAATGGTGATTATGCCGGGAAGTTAATCGAAGCCGCAGGGCTAAAAGGTAAGCGCATTGGTAATGCGGAGATTAGTCCATTGCATGGAAATTTCTTCATTAACCACGACAACACAAAAGCTGCTGATATTCGCGCGTTGATCGAACTGGTGATGAAGACTGTCAAGGAAAAGCAGGGTGTCGATTTGGAATTGGAAGTAGAGTTGATTGGAGAATGGGATGTTTGAACGTGCGAACGTTTAAACGTTGAAACGCTATGGATAAGAAACTTCATGTGGCAGTAATATTTGGCGGACGTTCGGGCGAGCACGAGGTCTCACTGATGTCGGCGCGTTCCGTGCTGTCTGTGCTGGATCCTGCCAAATATGAGGTGACCCAGGTTGGCATCACGCATGAAGGCACATGGCTGACTGGCATGGATGTGCTTGATAAATTTGAACGTAACCAGACAGATGGCTTGCTCCCGGTTCTTGTTTCCCCTGATCCTTCTGACCGAGGCCTTTACATTATGGAAGGAATCTCGGGTCTTAAGAGATGGTCTAATGTGGATGTGTATTTCCCGGTCCTTCACGGAACATTCGGGGAAGATGGAACCCTACAGGGATTGTTTGAGCTGGCAGATGTTGCCTATGTGGGTGCGGGCGTTGTCGGTTCCTCGGTGGGCATGGATAAAGGTGTGTTCAAAGATGTGATGATCGCCAATCATATTCCTGTTGTGGATATGATGATTGTGTTACGGGCTGAGATTGAAAGCGACATGCTCTCTCTTATTGAGAGAGCTGAGAAAGTGAGCGACTATCCTTTATTCACGAAAC
>DATFQC010000382.1:0-3963 GCA_035264425.1 Anaerolineales bacterium | reverse complement strand
TTTCACCATCTCACGGCGACCACCACGGTCTGGCTTATTCACCACAACCGTCCGGTCAAATCGACCGGGCCGAGTGAGCGCGGGATCAAGCACATCAGGCCTATTGGTGGAACCCATAAACAGAATATGCCAGTCTCGGGGAGGAACTGGTTTCCCGCGGAGTTGATACCAGCGGGCACGCAACTTTTCCCAGGAGGATAATTCGTTGATACCATCCATTTCATAAAGCAGGCGGGTGAGCGCTCCCGAGCCTCCGCCCATTCCCATCATGCCGCCCATCCCCATTCCCATGCCGGTTTGCCCGCCACCCATCACACCACCCCGAGATGCCCCCACCGCGTCGATCTCGTCAATATAAGCAATACAGGCGCCATATTCTCGCGCCATTTTACGAGCCTGGGCAATAAAGCGGATCATCTTGAGCACATCCACGCCCATGAACATCGCACGAAAACCTGAACCTTCAATAGAGATGAATGCAATCCCGGCCTCACCTGCCATGGCTTTTGCCAATAATGTCTTGCCGGTGCCTGGTTCTCCGTAAAGCAACAACCCGTTGATAAATTGACCACCCATCTTCTGGAACTGGCCGCGGTCTGAAAGCAGGGAAATCCATTGACGCACCATCTTGATCAGGTTTGGCTGACCTTTGTAATCATCAAAAGTGACCTGCTTTGGATCACCCGGGCGAATCACTTCGACGCGTGAACGCGCCATGAACCAGAAGATCGCTACAAACTGAATTACAACAAATGAGATAGCAAAAAGGATCCGTGCTGCAAAGCTCAGAACAACAAGGATGATATTCAGAACTTCGGGGCTGATAATTGCCCAGTAGATGAGTCCATTGAACGCAGCCCAGCCTAAGATCCCAAAGAAGAAGCGGACTGGCTTCCCAGAAGCTGCCCAAATAAAGACTCGCAGTTGAATATACAAAAACAATAATGCAAGTAATATATATCCGACCACGATCAAACCGTTAATGATCATGATCCGCGCATTGGTGGAAACGATCGCCATCGAAACAAGCAGATTCACGGCCACCCACAAAAACAATCCAAAGATTGTCCACAGACGCCAGGCACGGACGTTACTGAGTATATATCCCAGTGCGCCCAGCGAAAGCGGATTCAACCACCATGCAATAGCAATGCCCCACGCCAAGATCATTTCGCGGCTTGAGCGTGAGGCGTTGGTTGTTACAAACCAAATGATGGGAGCAGAAACAAAAAGAGTAATGAAAAGACCAAGGACCCAGCCAATCGCCCCATAAAAATCCGTGGAGGCTCTTGCCATAGAAGCCATACGAGCCTTTTTTGAGCCCTGATCGTTGTGAATTGGCACAAGCTTGCTATCTGTGCCCTTCCCTTGTGGGGATAATTCAGTCGCGGACATAAGTCACCTCATAAGTTGCTCTGAACGATTTGAAAAGAGTGTACCCCAAAAAGGTTAAGGGTACAATGCAGGGATGAAATTCTCATTCAGCCTTAATTCTTGGCCTCATACTAAATTCAGGACGCCAAACTACTTGAATTCTTACATAGTATTGCTCTGCTCCACATATCATAAAGGTTACATCTCGAGAGCATTAGATAAAACTCATTAAAAAGTACTAGTGGAGCAGTGTTTCTTGCGCGACCTGCCCCCGTTTCCACTCTGAAAAGACTTTTCTTAACTTCAAGTATCCAAAACCGGGTCAAAAAACATGGAATCCAAACAACTATCATTGCCTCATCTCGTTCAAATCCCCGCTTCCCTCCAAAGCTTGAAAGCTGACAACCTCTGCCCAACGGTCCTGGCCCTGCACGGACGTGGCAGCAACGAACAGGATCTTCCTGGGTTAGCTCCCCATCTTCCCGGTGGCTTGCTCTGGATTAGCCCACGCGCTCCTCTTACGCTGGGACCTAACTCCTATGAATGGTATCGAGTGAAGATTATTGGTAGACCTGATACCGAACAAGTCACATCGGCCGTCGAAGCTATCGATCATTTCATTGACGAAATTCTCACTGTTTATCCTATCGATCCGCAAAAATTATTTTTACTTGGGTTTAGTCAGGGCAGTCTTCTTTCCATGTGCTATGCATTGACACATCCCACACGCGTCGCGGGCGTCATCGCACAGTCAGGTTATATTCCCAGCCATGTAAAAATGGAAATCAATGAAGCTGAAATCAAGAACAAACCTTTCATCCTTACACACGGTGAACAGGATACAATGATTCCTATTGAATGGGGTCGCGCCAGCCGAGATCGCTTGCAAACACTGGGAGTTGACCTCACTTACAATGAATTCCAAATGGGACACAGTGTAAGCATGGATTCGCTTGAGGTCATTTCCAGCTGGCTTGAGGATCAACTGAGAAAGTGATCTCAAATTCGGTTATTTCTTTGCTAGAAGAGGCCATTGAAGCACGCGCCGCATTATTCCATGCGCGGCATGAAACTGCATTTCGCCTCTTTAATGGGTTTATAGAGGGCGAACCAGATCTTGTCGTCGATCTGTACGGTTCCACACTTGTAATTCATAACTATGCGGATGATCCCGAAAAAGGTATTCTGCTCGTTGAGCAAGCGAGCCAATTCCTGCAGGCTCAATTAGCCTGGCTACGCGCTGGAGTTGTAAAAACCCGAAATGGCGCACCTGCCCGGGCGAGGGGTGCCAGGATATTGCTGGAAGAAAAGCGTGGGCAACTACTATTTGGCACCACACCGGATACCAAAATCAAAGAACATGGGGTTTGGTATTCCATTGACCTGACGGTAAACCGCGATACAAGTTTCTATCTCGACACACGCAATTTGCGAAAATGGTTGATCGAACATATGCGAGACAAAACCCTTTTTAATAGCTTCGCTTACACAGGTAGCTTGGGCGTCGCAGCTCTGGCAGGCGGAGCCAAACGCGTAGTGCAACATGATCTCAATCGTCAATTTCTCAATGTGGCAAAGAGATCTTACACACTGAACGGTTTTCCTATCCATAAACAGGATTTCATTGCGGTGGATTTTTTCACACTGGTGAGCAGGTTCAAGCACACAAATGAAACATTCGATTGTCTAATTATTGACCCCCCGTTCTTTTCTAGAACGTCAAAAGGTAAGGTAGATCAAATTAACGAAGGTGCGCGTCTCATCAATAAGGTCCGTCCGCTGGTCAATGACGGAGGAAAATTGATCGCGATCAATAATGCGCTGTATGTCAGCGGAAAAGAGTACATGCAAACGCTTGAAGAACTCTGCAAGGATGGATACCTGAAGATCAAGGAATTGATCCCCATTCCAGAAGATTTCACAGGCTATCCTGAAACGCGCAGGGGGAAACCAATTACTGATCCTTCTCCATTCAATCACTCGACCAAAATCGTAGTACTAGAAGTGAAGCGGAAGAGCAGCTGAAAAGACCTTACCAGGGGTGGGATCGCACAATTCGATGATTAAGATAAACCCTTGCCAGGTTCTCATAACAAGTTAGACGTATAATTAGAACATCTGTGCCTATTACGATAAAAGCTTAGGAGAAGGTTATGTCACATCCACTCGTTGACCAATTCCGCTTTACACGAAGCGAATGGCTGCGCGGCCTCGAAGGCGTTTCTGAGGAAGATGGTGCCTGTCACTTTGGACCGATGAACTGCATCAGTTGGACGGTGGGGCATCTCGCATGGCATGAACAACGTACCTGGTTAACCAGACCACAAAACATCCTCCTCTTCCCGGAATTAAACCGGCTCTTTGCCTATGGCGCACCGATGAGTACTCCGTCCTTTGCCGCAATGTTTGAGCAATGGCAGACCATAACGAAAGCTACTGATCTTTTTCTTGATTCACTGACGACAGGCACGCTGCAAAATGATTTGCTGCTGAATGGGGAATCCGTTGGGCAGACGGTTGGTTCGGCGCTACGACGAGTCACCTATCATTGCTGGTATCACATTGGCGAGATCCAGGCGATTCGTCAGA
>DATFQC010000381.1:0-5093 GCA_035264425.1 Anaerolineales bacterium | reverse complement strand
TCTGAAGCCAGATGAGTAATCCAGTTCTGAAATATTAAATGCCAGCAGAGCCAGAATTGGATAAATAGCAAACAAAAGAGGATGCAGTGGAAAGCGTTGTAACCAGGGCGGCTTTCTATTCGTGCGTAAACTCATATTCCAGCCCCAACCCTTCCAGCAGATTCTTGATGGTATTCCAGTGGACTCTCTCCCACGCGGCCGGGCTGGAATTGGAATTATGCGGAGCGAGCATGACGTTGTCCATTTTCATTAAAGGACTTTCCCATGGAAGCGGCTCCTGCTCAAAGACATCCAGTGCGGCGCCCCCTAGACGTTTGGACTGCAGCGCTTCGATCAGTGCTTTCTCTTCGACGATCGGTCCACGGGCGGTATTGATGAGGATGGCGTCCGGCTTCATGAAAGCCAGCGTATCGCTATTGATAAGGTGATAACTGGTTGGGTTGAGATCACAGTTTATGGAAACGAAATCAGAGTTCGAGAGCAGAGAGGGAAGATTTGTCATCTCAATGCCGGTTTCAGTGATAAAGGCCTGATCGATCTCGATAATATCCGTGCCATAGACTTCCATGCCGAAAGCGCGCGCACGGCGAATGACTGCCTTACCAACATTGCCAACGCCAATCACACCGAGTGTGCATTCACTGAGACTCTTCCCGGGTATCTTTTCCCATCTTCCATTTTTCATTTCGGTGTCCATCCATGGCTGACGACGGGCAAAAGCCAGAATGTAACCTATGACTGAATCTGCGACGGGAAGGGTGAACGCGTTCGGAGTGCGGCAAAGTTTTATCTCATAACGGGAACAGGCTTCGGCGTCGATCGAATCGACCCCTGTGCCCCACTTGGAAATAACCTTCAAGCGTGGTGCACAAGCTTCAATGACACGCGCGCTGTAGCGGTCATCCCCACAGATCGCGCCATCAAACTGCCCCGCATACTCGAGCAAATCATACTCCTCCATTCGCTCATGCACCTCTGGAATGATCAAGTCAATATGGTATTGATCGAATACCGGTTTGAAGCGGTCTACAAATGGAATCATGTAAGGAGCGGTGAGGAGCACAGTGTATTTCATGGTTTGCAATCGTTCGGAATTTCCTCATAATTATAGGGAATATCATAGGCAGAGTAAAGAGAGCGATCTTCGAGCATGGGATACCTCTGCCCAAAGTACTTATTCAAGATCACACGGAATGTATTGACAGGTGTAATGGTGGGATATAAACCTTCGGTGTTATCAGGAAAATAATACGCGTTCAAATTTTTCATACGACGCGGAATTACATCGAACGGCGCAGGACCATGATCTCCCTGAATAATAATGATCGGCGGCTTGGATGAGTTTTTCAAAATGAGATCGACGATCGCCAGGATCCGCTTGTTGATGTAGGTCACCTGATCGGGATATTTGACTTTGTATTCTTCAAACTTCGGTACCCCGGCTTCAATGCTATTGAGTTCCTCTCCATTCGGACCAAATACAAAGGGATGATGAGGAATTACCAGATGAGCAAAAACAAATTTGGGGCCGGGAATATCAGGCACAGTTTTTTCCAGTGCCTGCAGTGCGGAGAGCGTCCTGCGGCGGTACCACTCCGCCGAGGCGCGTTCCAGTGGCTCATCCGTCATGTCCATGGGAGCACGCCAGAGCGAAGTCTGCGCAAGCATAATCTCGAAATCGTTCATCCCCTGAGGCGGGGGGCTGAGAAAATAATTGGCATCCTTCCATTCAGAGACCGGAAAATTCGTAGCAAACGAGACAATATTATAGCCCTGAGAAGAGAGGAATTTTCTAACCTTGTTATATTGTCCCAGCGCACGCAATGGAGCACGTGTATCGGTGTCGGCTGTGAGGGCTCCGGTCAGCGAATCGAGATAATCAAAATTTAGTGACGAGGTCAGTGAGAGCATCGTCTGACCATAATTACTCTGGGAACATTTCGCTACGTAAAACCCTTTTGCTTCAAGGGAATTGATGAACGGCGTGTTATCGTAGCCAAACATCTCCTGCAATACGTCCGCACGGCCATAGGCGTCCAGGATGATGTAATAAATATCCGGAGCATATCCAAGAGGCAATATCGCGCCTTTAGCCTGCGCAACCTGCAATGCGGCGTTCTGTGTTTCTGATCTTTTGAGGCTGTAGGAAATGACCTGGAACGATGGATAGATCAGCAGAAAAATGGCAACCGAATTCAGGACTGGTGTAAGAGCCCGAGGAGTACGCAGTCTGCGGGCCGTCCACCAGATGACCAGGGCGCCAATGCCCAACCAGAGCGGGACCATGTAGCGGTGTCTGCCGAGGACCAAACCGGCCACGTCGATTTTTTTCAAATAGAAATATGCATGTCCATAGGTGAAGAATAAAAAGATCAACACGGCAAGCAAGAGCGCAGCGCGGTGCCAATCCCGTGTGATCCAACGCAGGAAGATCAATAAAATCACGGCGCTCAGTACGACAACGATCAGAGGACGCCAAAGGACAGAAGGCTCTACTTCATTGATGTTAATTCCCACCAACGCCAATGCAGGATAAGCGGCAAAAAAAAATGGATACAGAGGGATAAATTGCAGCTTTTGAAACCAGGATGATTTAACCACTCCTAAGAACCCTTTCAAATGTTACTCATTACATGTGCTTGGTACTTGAGAAAATTTATATAAATTAGGGACCGGCGAGAAATAACTGATATCTTTAAGCGTGTCGTATTTGCCGCCGAAGTAGGTATCAAACACAAGGCGGAAAATATTGACAGATGTGATCGTTGGATAAAGCTTATCTTTATGCCCCGGAAAATAGATCGCAGTGAGATTCCACATCCGTTTATCATTGGGTTGCAGCCACGGGCCGTGATCGCCTTGGATAATTATGATCGGCGGCACCTTGGAGTTCGCCAGGATCGTATCTACGGCTTCCAGCATTTTTTTATTCAGATGCTGTAGTTGATTGACATATCCTTTTTGATACAGATTGGCCGGATATACACGCTGCTCATTCCAGAAATCCGGCGGATAGGTTGGGTTGCCGTTCGGATCAAAGACAAACGGCGGATGGGGAGAGATAAGATGAATATAGGAGTATGTTGGCTGAGGCATCTTCGCAATATCATCAAGGCTATTGAAAACATAGTTGAAACGGTCACGAAAACCAACGCCCAAAAGATAATCTGGGTCCACCCAGCCCCAATCCTGAGCATAACGAGCAAGCGTTGTCCGCAGGAACAACCCTTCGAATTCAGTCATCCCAGAAGAGATGGCAGGAGGACTCATGAAGTGATCTGAATCTTTTATGTTGAGCCATTCAAAACCGGTATCGAAATTCACCGTTTCATATCCGATGCTTTCAAAGTTATAACGGACAGCGCTATGTTTCAGTGAATCCCACAATAGGCTGCGCTTGGTGCTATCGGGCGAGAACTTGTCGCTGAGATCTTGCAGATATTGCATATTGAGGGAGGAACCCAGTGAGATCTCGGTCCGCACATAGTTGCTTTGACTGCACTTGGCGACAAAAAAGCCGCGCTGTTCCAATCCATTGATAAATTCACTATTATCAAACCCGTAGGCCTGCTTAAGAAGATCCGCCCGGCCATACGAATCCAATAGGAAAAAATAAACATCCGGTGGGTTTTCAGGGCGGACCAGATCGGTCTCAATGGGCGCGTTTGTTAGTGCCAACGCATGAACGCGTCGAGGCTGGGACTCGGAGAGGATCTGCCATCCGGCCATAACCAGCAGCGCGACCGCGATCGTGTTCAGAGTTGAGGCAGCCGAGATAAAGGTCAGCTTTGGACGCGTGGCCCAGAGCAGTGTCAGTATAAAGAGAACGATCCATGCTACTGCAAGCCAGCGCGTGTAATTGGCATCCGGGTATTTCTCATCGATGTAAATATAGGCGTGTCCATAGGAAAAAAACAAGGCTAGCCAGAGTGTAGCAAGGAATGCAGCTTTGTGCGTTTGACGAAAGAACAACCAGAGGATCAAGAATAATAATCCTCCAAACACAACTGAGATCAGCAAAGGGCGAATCGCGGCGTCTGGTCCGACCTGCCCGGTATTTGTAGCAAGTAAGGCCAGGACTGGATATGCACTAATTGCGAAGGGATACCAGGGAACAGAGAACAATTTGCTCAACATCCGCCAGATAGCTCTAAAGCTGCTCACTGTGATTCTTTCTCCTTAATAAAAAATCTGTAATTGCAAAATCAAGTTCTTCATCGATGTCCCACGCTTCGGCTGCATCCATTTCAAACATCATCGGTTTTTTGCCGATACGGTGATGAACCTTCAAAAGATTTTCACTGGTAAAAATATAAAGACACGAGTTCTCCTCATAAACTGGAGGCAGGTCCTGGGTCTGGATCAGAACGGATGGATCATGATTAATCGCGCGGCCATCCTGAAAATACAGACGCGTCTGCAAGCGAGTCACGGAAAAAAGAGAGTCGTGAGTCGGGTAATCGGTAAAGAATGCCTGAACGGCACGCGAAATAGTTTCCGGCTTGAGAAGTGGATTGGTGCTATGAGTCTGCAAATAGAAGTCTGCCCGGACCTGATCCATATCATACATCAAAATATCGTTCATAGACACATCATCGGCTCGTAAATGTTCGGGACGGTCAATGATCTTTACCTGTGGAAAATCCATGCGCAAGCCATCCATTACCGGATCAGAATCGGTATCCACGACGACTTGAGTGATCTCAGGGACAGCCAACAGCGTCTCGATAATGTGATGGAACAGCGGCCTCCCGGCCAGCATACGATAATTCTTGCCAAGTACGCGTTGGCTGTGATGGCGCATCGGGACAAGAGCGACAAGCTTGAGCATAGTGATGACAGTACGTTAGGGTTTAATTGGCTTTAGCACGACATTGATTTGGAACCACGTCAAAGCGATAAGCGTACGGATACTCAGAATAATAACTCGTATCCTGCAAAAGATTAAATTCTGTTCCAAAATACGTATTGAATAACAGACGAAACGTATTCACGGGTGTGATGCTGGAGTATAACGCTGGTTGGGCATTCGGGAAATAATAAGCATTCAGATTGCCCATGCGCGTTGCCTCATCGAAATGACTGGGGCCATG
>DATFQC010000380.1:0-3591 GCA_035264425.1 Anaerolineales bacterium | reverse complement strand
GCAGGATGCCGGGCCAGTAGTAAATATGAAAGCCTACGAAAAGAATGGCACAGGTAACCAGTGACCACCAGCCCGCCCGGCTTCCATACTGCCAGAAGATATACAGAACCAGGAACGCGGGCACCACTGCCATGTTTTGGCGCGTCATCACAACGAGAATCGACAACGCCGAACCAAGGAGTAACTGCCAGAGGGGACGGTCCCCGCCCAGCGTCAGCACGAACATCCACGCCAGCAGGCAGGCCACCAGCCCCTGCGAGACGGCCTCACTATACACGGAGACCTGCGCGAGCGTTAAAGCGAATGCCCAGACAGCCACGGCCGCCCAGCCCTTCCCACCCAGGCGCCGCGCGGTAATCCAGACTCCGATTAGCATCAAGACGCTGACAAAGATGGCAAAATAACGAGCCACAGCCAGCCCCGGTCCAAACCATAACTGGATATACCCAGGGATCAAAAAAGCCAGAGGGGCCTTGTTGGTCCAAAACGTATATTCCTGAAAGGGATGGTAAAGACCCCGGGCGAACATGTAGCCTTTATATAAATATGCCCCTTCATCTCCAATCGAATCCAGAGAGTTCGCGAAATACCAGGATTGCGCAATATAAAAAACAAATCCAATCAAGGTAATGAACTCGATTAGGTATGGAATTCTCTTAATTTGATTCATGGGAGGGACTTATTTTTTGTTCAACCGCCTCATGTCACTCTCCACCATCATGGTGACAAGTTCCTTAAACCCAATCGCGGGCTCCCAGCCCAGGACAGAGCGTACCTTTGACGGGTCAGAGATTAACAAGTCCACTTCAGCCGGGCGATAGAATCTCTCGTCCTGTACGACATAATCATTGTAGTCCAGGTCCACCTGCGCAAACGCAATCTCGCAAAACTCACGAACAGAATGAGTTTCTCCCATGCCTACCACAAAATTATCGGGTTTGTCGTGCTGCAGCACACGCCACATGGCTTCCACATAGTCACCTGCAAAACCCCAGTCACGCTGCGCTTCAAGGTTTCCCAGATGCAACTCTTTGGCCTGCCCAAGTTTAATGCGTGCTACACCATCTGAGATTTTACGCGTCACAAATTCCAGCCCGCGGCGCGGACTTTCATGGTTGAACAAAATGCCGGACGATGCAAACATATTGAATGATTCGCGGTAATTCACGGTGATCCAATGGCCGTAGACTTTTGCCACTCCATACGGACTGCGCGGGTAAAAGGAGGTTGTCTCACATTGGGGCACTTCGACAACCTTGCCAAACATTTCACTGGAAGAGGCCTGATAAAAACGGATCTTCGGATTCACAAAGCGGATGGCTTCCAGCATGCGGGTCACGCCCAATGCGGTGATCTCACCGGTCAGGGCAGGTTGATTCCAGGAAGTCGGCACAAAGGATTGGGCCGCCAGGTTATAAACTTCTGTCGGTTCATACTCTTCAAGCAAAGCCAGCAGGGAACCCTGGTCATGCAAATCGCCCTGAACAACCGTGATATCGTCCAGTAAATGCTCAATACGCTCGTAGGTCACAGTACTGGAACGACGAGCAACCCCAATCACACGATACCCTTTGGAGAGTAATAATTCAGCCAGGTATGATCCATCCTGTCCGGTGATGCCAGTGATGAGAGCAGTGGGCATTAAATCTCCTTATCCAAAATTCAACGACTGAATTATAAACTTACACAGGTTACTGTCAAGCGCGCTTGGCAGCTCTTTTCTGGTCCTGCCACCAGCCCATGCCCAGGATCAATCCCCACAAGCCCAGGATAAGGCCGATCATGACAGCAAACGGAAGTTGTCCCCCCCAATGGTAATAACGGCTCAGGTACCATTGTGTGAACACTAACACAAAAACAATTTCACATGCGAGCACAACAGTGAGCCAAATGCTCCGAGTCTCGCGCCACCATATCCAGACATAGCCTGCAAGGATGGACTGCCACAGGAAAAGGATCGTTCGGTAACGAGGGTTATCGTACAGATCCGCCCCACCTCGCAGGGAGGCGAGCAGGATCCAGATCCAAGCCAGGAGCGACAACCATAAGAGCAGATTCTGCATCTTTCTGGACCCTTCGACCGGCTCAGGACGGCGCGCTGAGCCTGTGGCTGCGCCGAAGGAGAGGATCAGCAGCGGAAGGATCGCATACCAGCCGAGCCCGCGCAGAAACCCGATGATCGTCCAGATCGGCTTCGTTGGATGAATGAGTGTTGCAGGGAGAATAGGCTGAAAGATTCCATAAATGGCGATGAACGGCAGACGAATCCATCTCGGTCCTTCATCGAAGATTTTTTGTATCCAACCCGAGTCCCGCTCTAGTTGGTAGGCGTCCCACTTGACAGCAGACTTTAACCAGTCATTGATCACATGCAGAGGAGAAGTTGCATCGAATTGACTGGATCGGTTCAACGAGGCCGAAAGGATAAAAAGACCCAGCATAAAGACAAGGGCAATTGCGAAAATACCCTTCCAGGATATGTTTCTGCCTTCATTCGTGAAATACACCCATCCCGCAAAAATAATGATCGTAACAAGAGCCACAGCGGGCGAAACCAGCAGCATACCAAGCAAGCCAAATCCGAGCCAGATCCAACCGCTTCGCCTACTTTCAACGGGTAGTCCACTTGTTTCTGAATGATAAAACAGGGCTACAAATCCCCATAGCGCGAACGCACTAAAGGTAAGCAGATACGGCTCACGCATGGCGGATGCGCCAAGCAAAATACTTTCAGGGTAAAGTGCAGATATCCAGGTAGAAGCCCAGGCAACTTTCTCTCCAAAAACCTCATTGACTGCCTTCCATAAAAAAGGAATTCCCAATGCAGCGAAAAATGCCGAGAACAAAATCAGCATCAGTGGACGTTGTGCATCTGGTGAGAAATAACGATAAATGAAGGCATTGAACGCCAGCAATCCACCATATTGATCCGATGCATATTTTTCGCTGAACGCATCGATAATGGGATGGTCTGAAATCGCCAAACTCCAAGCCTGGTTATCCCGGTTATGTGCGTCCGTGAAGACATAACCGGCGCGGTCGTCTTCGTCGTTATGTCCATAAACAGGCAAAGCCAGATGCAAGGTGACTCCCACCCCGAGGCGCAAAAAGAAAGCCAGAACAATGATAAGTCCCAAAGTCTTTCCACCGTTCGACCATTTGTGAGTCAATTTCAAAACAACGATGGAAAGAAGAAAGATAAAGGAGAAAGAAAGCCAACCTAATATCAGCAGCCAGTTGCTACTTTGAATCAGTACAAACAGCGCGCCCAATGCAAGAGCAATAGGGACGATCGATGCCAGATCTTTTGTTGCGATGAGATATTTTGTTTTCATGGAAAATTATTCATGATCTTCTGTGCGCGAGCGATCCAAGTATAACCTTCCACAACGCGCCGCGCCTGATTCCCCAATTCGATTCTGCGAGGCGGATTGTCAAGTAATGATTCAATCTTTCGCCTCCACTCTTCCATGTTATCCGGTTCACAAAAAACCGCACTTTTCTTGTTTAATACTTCCCGAATGACAGGCAAATCCGCCGAAACAATCGCGCGGCCTGCCGCCATGTATTCGAACATCTTCATGGGGCTTG
>DATFQC010000379.1:0-2894 GCA_035264425.1 Anaerolineales bacterium | reverse complement strand
GGCTGGGGTTCATCTTTTTTACCAAAGGCATCAAACACATCCCGGCCCTGGAAGCGAATCTGATCGGTACGTTGGAACCCATTTTGAATCCGGTATGGGTATTTTTATTCCTCGGTGAAAGAATGGGGAAATCCGCTCTACTGGGGGGCTTGGTGGTACTGGGGGGAGTCATTGTCAGTGCAGTCGGCTCCACACAAATTGATAAGGAACCCGAAGAATCGCTTGTTCAATCATGAAATTATGGAATCAAAAAGAGCCTCTTAGTGAGGCTCTTTTGTTCATTTTCGTTTTCTACTATCATCGTCATGCGACATCATGTCGATCGCAATCGCCACGGCCAGAATAAGAATGTCATTCTGTCCATCGTCAATCTCCACACCATAGGTGTCCGTCAGGCTGAGCCATTTCTTGGACACCTCTGCGATTTTCTTGCGTCGTTCCGAGATCGAATATTCATGGTCAAGGATGTTGCCTTGTACGTCCAAATCTGGCCCACCTCTGATTGCAACCGTCCAGTGGTCGCCGAGCGGAGCGATCAGTCCCTTTTTGATGACAGCCAGCTGGTTTCCCTCTGCATCTTCCACCACCATGGTGTCCTTGATCGCCAACAGGCGCTCCTGGATCTTAGCAAGTTTGTTGCCATTCAGATCCTCGAAGAAGAGAGTCTTGCGCAGGCGTAACGCCTTGCCATCGACTTTAAAGGCCCGCTCTCCCTCCTGGTTTTCGATCCAGAAATCGTCTCCAATGGAAAGCATTTTTTGACGGATCTTGTATCGGCTTGTCATGAAGTTGCCTCTTGATTTTGAATGTGTAACGGATCTCTATCAGTATAACGCATCGAGACCTGCCCTTCCAAAAACAAATTTGCCTTCTGCTATAATTGATTCAATCAACAGACAAAGGACTTTTTACATGGCTGAACAGGTCAGCGTTTCACAAATTTCAAAATACGTGGGTCAGGAAGTAACAATCAAGGGCTGGGTCTACAACCGCACGGACAAAGGCAAGCTGTGCTTTTTGCTCGTCCGGGATGGGACAGGTTTCATTCAGTGTGTTGCCTTTAAAGGCGATCTCGAACCTGAGGTTTTCGACCGTGTCATACGCCTACCGCAGGAATCAGCGGTCATTATCAGCGGGCCCGTGCGAGAGGATAAGCGCGCTCCCGGAATCCCGGGCGGCTTTGAACTGGGTGTGAAACAGATCGAAGTGGTACAGGAAGCGGCGCTGGATTACCCGATGTCGCTCAAGGATCATGGCGTGGATTTTGCCCTCGATCACCGTCATTTATGGATCCGTATGCAGAGTCAGTGGGCTATATTGCGTGTACGCGTCAAGGTTATGTCTGCGGTGCGGGAATATCTGGATAGCCATGGCTTCTTCAACCTCGATACGCCCATCCTCACCCCTGCCGCGGCCGAAGGGACGACGACCCTCTTCGAGACAACCTACTTCGATGAAGGTTCTGCTTATCTCGCCCAAACCGGACAGCTCTATAACGAAGCCAACATTTTTTCCTTTGGAAAAGTGTACTGCTTTGGTCCCACCTTCCGTGCCGAAAAATCCAAGACGCGTCGCCACCTGACCGAGTTCTGGATGCTCGAACCCGAAATCGCTTTCTGCGACCTAGATGGTCTGATGGAAGTGGAGGAGGGTCTCATTACCCACATCGTTCAGACGGTATTGCGGGATTGTGCCGCGGAATTGAAATTCCTTGGGCGAGATGTTTCAAAACTTGAAAATATCAAAGAACCATTTCCACGGATTTCATATGACGACGCGGCAAAATTATTGCTCGATCTTTATCAACAGGAGACCGACCCTGAAAAGAAGGGTTTGCTAAAATTCGAATGGGGTATGGACTTCGGGGCACCGCATGAAACCGAAATTACCAGACGCTATGACAAGCCTGTATTTGTGTATGGCTATCCGTCAGCGGTGAAAGCCTTCTACATGGAACCCTGGCCGGGCCGCCCGGAAGTCTGCAAGTCGGTAGATCTGCTCGCGCCGGAAGGCTACGGCGAGATTTGCGGTGGCTCCGAGCGGATGTCAGATCATGATATGCTGCTGGCGCGCATCCAAAAAGAAGGACTTCCTGAAGAAGCGTTCAAGTGGTATTTGGAATTACGCAAATACGGTTCTGTCCCTCATTCAGGATTTGGCATGGGCGTGGAACGCGTCACGGCCTGGATCTGCGGCATCGAGCACATCCGTGAAGCGATCCCCTTCCCTCGGACGATCAAGAGAGTCTATCCGTAAGGGTAAGCAAGTATATAAGTAAAAGTCTCCAAGGCAAAAATCTTGGAGACTTTTCTATAAGTTTACATGTTTGTTACGGAATAAACAGCAACTGCCCAACACTGATATTGTTGATGTTCGTAATGTTGTTCAAAGAGGCAATTGCCGCGACCGTCGTGCCATACTTGATTGCGATGGACGTCAGCGTATCACCAGGTTTCACGGCATGAGTCCTTTGCCCCGGTGGAGTACCCACTCGGGTGGTGGAATCGCTCCCGCTTTCGGCAGGGATTGCTACGGCCACAGGGATCGTTAACTGTTCACCACTCTTGAGCAGTTGCGGGTTCGCACCAACCAGCTCTCGAATAGTCAGACCGTATTTATTTGCAATTGTTTCAAACGAATCGCCCGCCACAACCGTATGTTTTTGAGGTGTTTGTGGTTTTCCGGTAACAAGTTGTGCCCCTGCAAATTTATACAATTCTTCGAGGGTACCATTAAATAAATTTAGATCGACTTTGGCGTTGATGCCATTGACCACACCTTTTTCACTATATTGCCAAAACGTCCATTTGAACCAGCCGCGCGGCAGGACAGGTTGAGAACCCTCCTCGTGATGATTCGGATATTGCGCGAGCCAGAATGGATAATCTTTTGCC
>DATFQC010000378.1:0-3968 GCA_035264425.1 Anaerolineales bacterium | reverse complement strand
CAATTAATGTATTAGGCAATAGCTTATGCTGCCTTTAATCATGCCATCCCCTGGTTGGTCACAGGCGCGGCCGCTACATAGCGAGACTTTCCCCCTGCGACAGTCGCTTTTGTCCACAGATTCCTGGTCTGCTGGTCATTGACTCCGTTTCAGCAGCTTGTCGGTCAGGTTGAAGAGTGCCGCACCCGCTTCGCCTTGAGGGTCAGCTTCCCGAAGACTCATCAGGGCCAGATCGGTCATTTGTTTTGCAGCATCGTTGGCTTTTTCATAGCCACCTTCGCTGGCCAGCACTCGAACAAGCTCCTCAACTTCTGCTGATTGGATTGGACCCTGCTTCCAGCGCGCCGCAAAGCTTCTATTGGCACTTAGCCCAGCCAGCACCGGCAGAGACTTTTTGCCTTCCATTAAGTCACTTGCAGCAGATTTGCCTGTCAGGGCCTCGTCGCCCCAAATCCCAAGAATATCATCCTGTACTTGAAAGGCGAGACCCAGATAATGCCCGAACGAGCGGTACGCTTCCTGCAGCGATTCATCGGCACCGCCAAGCAGTGCGCCGATGTGACAGCATGCCGATAGCAACGCGGCCGTTTTTCCCGCGACCATGGGCCAATAATCATCAACGCCGAGATCGGTCTTTTCTTCATAAGACATATCCAGAAATTGCCCGCGCGTAAGCTCAAGGCAGGTGTTATCTAAAATCTCCGCGGCACGCACGACAACTCCTGCAGGATAGCTCTCTTTTAAATCAATGATGGCTTGATTCGATAGGACAAATAATGCATCCCCAGCATTGATAGCCATCGGCACGCCCCATTTTACCCAGGTGGTAGGGCGCCCGCGTCGTTTATCTGAATTGTCCTGAATATCATCATGGACCAGCGAAAAGTTATGGACAAGTTCCACGGCGGCCGCGGCGGGTAACGCGGATTGCCATGTTTCGTCCGCGCTTGTAGTTCCATTCGACGCGAGACAAGTCAATAAGACCAGCATCGGACGGATCCGCTTGCCGGTGGCTTCCGGTCCCGCGCCTTCCCCAGTCCAACCCATATGATAGGTAAGCATCTCGTGAAACGCCGTCGTGCGCGGAGTATCGAGGCGCGAAATTTGTTTTTGCAGTTCCAACTCAATACGAGAGAGAAGTGGTTTCGTATCCATTGATCAAGATCCTGTTCCTGTGTAACTGTTGACGCCTTTTGTCCAGATCCAATAGGTGAGGGCGAAGAGTCCAATGCCAACAACGGGGGAGAAGTAGATAAGGGGAGAAACTTCCTCTGGGCGAAGAAAAAGCTGTGATGGATAGAAGGCAACAAAACCGATCGGGATAATATACGTAAACGCCACGCGGAATGCGCCATCGAAAATAGTCATGGGATAGGGGGAGAACTCGCGCAGTTTCCATGCTAACCCAAGGACAGGATAGGAGTCCAAAACCCAGAAGGCCGCGCAGGAGGCCGCGACAATGATCGAGATTTGAACAAGCGCAGCGCTGAAGAGAGTCATGAGAAGCAGCAGAAGTCTGATTGGAGTCCAGTCAAGATTCAATTGCATGGAGGCGTATATTAATAAGGCAATACCCACTACCAGTTGAGTTAATCCTTTGAGATCGAACATCTCGGACATGTAGTAAAACATCATGTTGAGCGGACGGAAATAATACTTAAGAAATGATCCCTGCTGGACGTGAAAACGAATTTGCCAGGCATGGTCAAAAAGGATCTGCATCGGCGAAATGGCGATCATATAGAAGGCATAAATGAATACCATTTCCATGAGTGACCAGCCGGCCAGGCTTGGTACGGAGTTCAGGATCACCCAGAAAACGCCCAGCGTAGCCAGGCTTGAGAAGAACATGCCAATCGAACTAATGATAAAGTCCGCACGGTATTGCATACGCGCTTTAATATATTGCTTTTCGATAATTACATATAAGCGCAGGTATTCAGAGAGACTTCGCATGGTCAGCCGCCTGCAATTCGTAGAACTTTAATGGCCTGGTAGTAGAACAGGCGCGCCGCGAAGAACAAACCCATTGCCCATGCCAATTGAACAGCCATCATCGGCAGAAAAACACCCAACCCCTGATCGGGTTTTGTGAGCATCATGATGGGGGTGTGATAAATCGCCTGGAAGGGAAGCCAAAACAGAACTTTCTGCATAGCCGCGGGGAAAAACTGCAACGGAATCAGCGCCCCCGAAAAGACGGTGACAATGATCTCTTTTGTGGTGCTTAACCCCCAAACCGACTCGGAATAGAAGCCCATCAGCCCGATGGAATAATCGATCGAAAAGCTGATGAGAAACGCCAGTAGAAGACTTAGGGGGAAAAGAAATAAGCCTGGCCCGAAGGTCACTTTTACTTTGAAGACAAAAGTTAACAATAAAACGGTTGGGATGGTAATAGCGGTCAGGTTCATCAGAAGCGACCCGAGATTGGCGAAGAGGTTATAAAGTTGAAAATCCAGGGGCTTCGTCAGATAGTTGGCGATGAGGCCTTCCCGGATCTCATAATGGATATACCAATCCGCGTACGTTTTTAATAGGATGAATATTGCACTTCCCAATCCGACATACAGGAATGTTTCATTGAAGGTCAGCCCCCGTATAGTATCGGAATAGCTGTAAATGCTGCGCCACAGATAATAGGCGACCCCCAGGTAGACCACATTGCCCACGATGGTGAAGAGGAATCCAAAGCGGTAGACAATGCCAATCATGTAGGCGCCGCGTGCAATGGGAAGATAGGATCTCATCCCAGGGCTCCATCGTAGACTTTGCGAACCACGTTCTCCATGGAAATTTCTAGAATGCGGACATCGTCCACTTTGAAGTTACTCATCACAAAGTTGAGCACATCTGATAGCGGAGTACGCGCTTGATCGATGGTCACGTCTGTCCAGAATTCCTCGGTCTCAGCGACTGTGATGCCATTGTCTTCGCCAAATTGCTCGCAAAGTTTCTCTTTGAGAAAGAGAATTGTCTTTTCGTCAAAGTTATCGATTTGAAGTTTTAATGTTCGATACGCGCCGAACAACGCGTTGACCTTTTTGATGTCACCGTCATAAAGGATTTTGCCCTTATCAATGATGATGATCCGCTGGCATAGCGCTTCCACGTCCCCGAGATCGTGCGTCGTCAAAATAATGGTCGTGTTTCGTTCGCTATTTAACTCCTTGATTATGGAGCGGATTTTCGCCTTGATGGAAATGTCCAGGCCAATGGTTGGCTCATCCAGAAAGACAACCTGCGGATTATGCAGGAACGAGGCGGTGATATCGCAGAGCATGCGCTGCCCGAGGGAAAGAGTCCGCACCTGTTGTGAGTAGAGCGCACTTAATCCAACTAGATCGTTGAACAGGTTCATGTGGCGATCAAAGGTCTTTTGATCAACTTTGTAAATCTCTTTCAATATTTTGAACGACTCAATCACTGGCAGGTCCCACCATAGCTGGGAGCGCTGACCGAACACCACACCCATGATCTGTGCCTGACGTATGCGGTTATCGTACGGAGCCAGCCCGTTAACTTGAATCACGCCATCGGTTGGCTTCAGGATGCCGGTCATCATTTTAATCGTAGTGGATTTTCCCGCGCCATTTGGACCGATATAGCCGACGATTTCTCCCGCATGGATATCGAATGAGATACCTGCTACTGCTTCGACAGTACGATAGTCCCCGGAAAACAGATCGCGGAAGGCACCACTTAAGCCTTCGCGGCGGTTGAGGATTTTGAATTGCTTGCTTAGATCTTCAATGTGAATAAGACTCATGAATTACCCTGTGTAGTGATATCCTAGAATCTTATCATAGGAAAGGCGGGCTGCCTCGTCCTATAGGACAGGATTGAAGGGGTCAGATGGCCAGTTCTTTAAAGAATTCTGTGTTCGCGCAAAGCGGCTGCCAATTGCTCAGGAGATTGGAAATGGATGGTCTCAAACCCCATCTTTTGCGCCTGGTTGATGTTTATCA
>DATFQC010000377.1:0-7247 GCA_035264425.1 Anaerolineales bacterium | reverse complement strand
ATATCCGCAAGATATCAAGGATTTGTGGGACAAAATCAAAGTCACACGCTTGAACGACAAAAATCTAAAATTCACGCTGCCTGAACCGTATGTCCCTTTCATCGATTATTTGACGTTTGGAATCCTGCCCAAGCATTTGCTTGAGTCCGTGTCGGCCGACCAGATGGAAACGGCGGATTTCAACATTAGTCCTGTTGGCAGCGGGCCCTACAAGTTTGACCATCTGATCGTGGACAACGGTCAGATCACTGGTGTGGTCTTGACTGCTTCAGATAATTACTACGACACACCTCCCTTTATCGAACAGGTTGTCTTCCGTTACTATCAAACCTCTGCGGACGCACTGGACGCCTATCAACAGGGCGATGTTCTTTCGGTAAGCCAGATTACTTCGGATGTGTTGAATGCCGCTCTGGAGGAACCGAATCTGTCAGTCTATACGAGCCGTCTGCCGCAGATCAGTTTTGTGCTGCTCAATTTGAATAATCCTGAAGTTGCGTTTTTGCAAAATGCAAAAGTGCGCCGTGCTCTGATGCTGGGTCTCAATCGTTCTTACATGATCAACCGGTTTTTGCAGGGGCAGGCTGTGACCTCTGATGGACCGATTCTGCCAGGCTCTTGGGCTTATTACGATGGCATCGAACACTTTGAATACAACCCGGATGAATCAGTCAATTTGCTCAAGGCGGAGGGATATGTAATTCCAGCGGAGGGTGGGGATGTGCGCGCCAAGGAAGGGAGTGCACTTTCCTTCACCATGCTTCATCCCGATGACACTGTCCATACCAAGATTGCCGAGACCATTCGGGATGAATGGGCACAGATTGGCGTCCATGTGGAGCTGCAGGCTGTTCCCTACGATAAGCTCGCCGCGGATTTCCTGGCCTCACGCACCTACCAGGCAGCTCTCGTTGATTTGAACCTGGCGCGTACCCCGGACCCGGATCCGTATCCCTTCTGGCATCAGGCGGAAGCAACAGGCGGACAGAATTATTCGCAATGGGATAACCGCGCCGCCAGTGAGTATCTCGAGCAGGCGCGCGTCACAGCTGATTACTCACTTCGCACAAGACTCTACCGTAACTTCCAGGTGGTCTTTGCCAAGGAGTTACCTTCGCTGCCCTTGTTTGCCCCGGTCTATTCTTATGGTGTGGATTCGCAGGTCCAGGGCGTACAGATTGCGGCGTTGTACGATCCGAGTGATCGTTTGGCGACATTCTCAAGCTGGTATCTTCTTACGCGGCGCGCCCTCGAGCAGACGCCAGTCCCCACGGCGACACCCTAAAGCTATCCATCATTCCAGGAGGAATCATGAGCGAACTTCAAAAAGCACTCGATTATGCCAATCAGAACCGTGAACGATTTTTGAATGCGTTGATCGAAGTGCTGAAAATTCCGTCCATCTCCACGGATGCGGCGTTCAACAATGATGTTCAGCGCACGGCTGAATGGATGTCGGATCACCTCAAAGGCCTCGGCATGGAAAATGTAGAAGTGATGCCGACCGAAGGTGGACATCCTGTGGTGTATGCGGATTACATCAAGAAACCGGGCGCGCCGACTGTCCTGGTCTATGGACATTATGATGTTCAGCCGGCGGATCCACTCGAGTTGTGGGAGACTGGGCCTTTTGAGCCACAGGTACGCGGTGATCTATTGTTTGGTCGGGGCTCTTCCGATATGAAGGGACAGGTTCTAGCGACCTTTAGCGCGATTGAGTCGGTGATGAAGAGTGGTGCGCCTGATGGCGTCCCTGTTAATTTGAAGTTCCTTTTGGAAGGCGAAGAGGAGATTGGCTCTAAAAATCTGGAACCTTTCATCAAAAAGCATGCTGAAAAGTTCAAGGCGGATGTTTCGCTTAATCCGGATGCAGGGATGATGGATATCGATCAACCCACCATTACCTATGGATTGCGCGGCCTTGCCTATCTCGAGATCAATGTGTGGGGGCCCAAGGCAGATCTGCATTCTGGTTTATATGGCGGCGCGGTTCACAATCCTGCGCAGGCTCTGGCAGAATTGATCGCAAAAATGCACGATGAAAAGGGACGCATTACGCTGCCGGGTTTTTACGACAGCGTTCGTTTGTTGAGTGAGCAGGAGCGCGCCGACTTTGCCCGCCTCCCGAATGATGATGCCAGTTATCTGGAAGGAACCGGTGTACCAGCGCTCTGGGGCGAAGAAGGATACACCTCCGCGGAACGGACTGGCGCTCGTCCAACGCTGGAAGTGAATGGACTGCTCTCGGGCTGGACCGGCCCGGGTTCGAAGACGGTCCTGCCTGCCAAGGCGATGGCGAAGATTTCCTGTCGCCTGGTTCCCGATCAGACTCCCGCAGAAGTAGAAAGTCAAATGGTGCGCTTTATGGAAGAGAACGCGCCGAAGACGATCCATTGGGATGTCAAAAAACTGACCGGGAGTCCGTTTGCCATTGCAGATTTGAATAACCCGGGTGTCAAAGCCATGCACGAAGCGATGGAAACGGTCTGGGGTACGCGCCCATTCTATCGGCGGGAGGGTGGTTCCATTGGCGCGGTGGCCATGCTGCAGCAGATCTGTGGCGTGGAATCGGTGCTGGTAGGGACAGGCTTGCCGAGTGACAACGTCCATTCACCGAATGAGCATTTGCATTTGCCCACCTGGTATAAAGGGATTGACGCATTCATTCATTTCTTTTATAACTTGGGATAGAGATCCAAACCGTTGATATGACACTGTCCCGTGGGTTTATCAGCAAGTAAGAAAACCGACGGGATGTTTTTATAAGGTGAGTAGAACATTTATGGAAGATAAAATTATTACGTATGGTGGGCAGGCAGTGATCGAAGGGGTAATGATGCGCGGACAAAAAGCCTTTGCGATTGCGATGCGAGCACCCGATGGAAATATCGTTGTCCACCAGGAGAACCTGGCGGCCGTTTATCGTTCGCGCATTACGAAGATCCCATTTCTGCGCGGTGTTATTTTGCTCTGGGACGCGCTCGGCCTCGGGATGCGTGCGCTCACGCTTTCTGCCAATACACAGACCGGTGAAGATGAAAAACTGGAAGGTCCCGCGTTGTATATCACGATGGCTGTTTCTCTGGCAATCGGTATCGGGTTATTCTTTCTTCTCCCCGCTGGGATAGGTGGTTTGGCTGAGAAATATCTCAATTGGAGTTCATGGCTGGCAAATCTGCTGGAAGGCGTCGTCCGTCTGATTTTGTTGGTGGGTTATATTTGGGCAATTGGTTTTATGCCGGATGTCAAACGTCTCTTTGGATATCACGGTGCCGAGCATAAGACGATCAATGCGTATGAAGCCGGTGCAGAGTTAACTCCTGAATCTGTGGCAAAATATTCTCTGGAGCATCCCCGCTGCGGGACGGCATTCATCCTGACGCTGGTATTGGTCTCGATCCTGGTCTTCACCGCCCTGGGGCCGCTATCTCTGTTCTGGAGACTCGCCAGCCGCGTTTTATTGATCCCCGTGTTGGCTGGGATTTCTTTGGAATATATCCGCTGGACCGCCAATCATCTGGATTCACCGATCGTGCGCTTCCTGATCAAGCCGAATATGGCTCTGCAAGCTCTAACTACCCGCGAACCGGATGCGTCCATGCTCGAGGTTGCTATTCAATCGTTCAAGACCATGCGCCAGGCAGAACAGGAATTGGTGGTGTAAACGTTCGCGCAGAGCGCAGCCTACCATGCAATCTTTGAATAAGGGCAGACAAATGATCTGCCCTTATTTTTTATTAATTTCCGCGCAAGCACTTAGGGTTAGAATTTTCAACATGAAAACCAGAAAGCTGGGGAGGAATATTATCATCCTATTTATCCTCCTAAGTTTGTGCCTAGGTGGATATGCCCTTTATGAGCGCGGCCGACCTGTGCCAATTCCTCGAAAGCAAAAGCTCTATGACGGTGTAATCTATCGCCGTGTGATCCGACTCTTCCCGCGTCCCATGATTGCACATGTATTGACGATTGATACCAAAGAAAAAGGGATCGAATTCCTCGTGACTCCACCAGATGCTAAGAGTGAAACTCCTTTAAATGCGCGCACTACTTCTCAATTCCTCAAAGAATTCAACATGCAGATCGCGATCAACGGCGGCGGATTCTCACCCTGGTGGTCACACAGTCCTGCTGACTACTATCCACATGTAGGTGATCCCATTACTCCTTTTGGCCTTACTGCCTCGAAGGGAGAAGTCTATGAGATAGGGGATGAGACAGATATTGGAACGGAGCCTACTCTTTATATCGGTCGCAGAAATACTTTATCGTTTAACAACAAACCAGATAGAGTTTATAACGCCATCTCTGGGGATCGTATGCTTGTGTTGAAAGGTGAGATGGCACCTGATTTGGACAGTAAAGAATTGGATCCACGCACAGCCATCGGGACAAATCGGAACGGGCGTTATCTCTACCTTGTCGTCGTGGATGGTCGTCAGCCTTTTTACAGCGACGGAGCAACATTTACAGAACTGGCTCAGTTGCTGATCGATCAGGGTGCATTTATAGGGATGAGTCTGGACGGGGGAGGTTCTTCAACGATGGTTATTGAAGACGAGAATGGCAACCCGCTGGTCCTGAACTCACCGATTGATAATTACATTCCGGGACGGGAGCGGCCGGTAGGGACACACTTGGGAATTTATGTGAGATAAAGACTAAAACGCGATCTCGCCGATCTGTTCAAAGTTGACGTCGAACAATTCATCTGCTTCCATTTCGGCTTCAGCCTGTTCTATGCTTCCAGCCTGGATACCGCGCTCGCAATAAGACCTGTACGTGCAGTACAGGCATTTTTGGCGGTCTTCCGTCAGCGGGTAGGAAGGAGTGGAAGCAATTTCCTCCGAAAGCTTGAGGAGCGAGTCCCAATCCCGCTTGAATTGAGCGGAGGTATAAGCAAATCGCGCAGGCTCATTTGGGAAATCTGCAAACCAGTAGATCATCTCGATTTGTTCAGGTTCAAAGGGTTTGCCATTGTTCAAATGCGCGCCCGCCTTGACCAGCAGCGCCTGATAGACGCGGGTCTGCATACGTGCCGCAAGCCATTCATTGCGCGGTCGCTTGCGATACGTCTTCCAATCATAGATGGTGACTTTGCCATTTTGGACAGAGATCAGATCGTATTTCGCAAGCAAACGGTAGTTGCCAAGTGGAGCCGAAAGAGTCGCTTCCGTGTATGTACTCCCAAAATCTTGAAGCTCTCGGAAACTTTTCCAATTTTCCCACCACTTTTGCAGGTTCATCGTGTTGGCAAATTTTGCGATCTGTTCGGCCGGGATTCCAATCAGATGTTGTTGGACTAATCGATGAAAATATTCGCCTTCCTGCTGATGTTTCTCGTTTTCCAGCGTGGGTTCCGTTTCAACAGCAGGGTAAGACAAACGATCGAGATAACGCAGTTTAAATCGCCGTGCACAGTCCATATAATCTTGCAGGGAAGACTGTGAGAGAGTAGTCAGTTGGAAGAGTTGAGTGTTCATATAACCACCAAATTATAGCATTATGTGAAAGCACCTTCGTGGAATCGAGTTCGGTTATACTTTGGATAAATAACCATTCTTAAGGAGAAGGACTCATGGATTGGATTACCCAACCCGAAACCTGGATTGCGTTTCTCACGCTCGTTGCCCTGGAGCTTATCCTGGGCGTGGACAATGTGATCTTCATTTCGATCCTGGCTGGCAAACTTCCGCAGGACCAACAAGGCAAGGCACGTCGCACAGGAATTATGATGGCCGTTGTCACACGGATTTTATTGCTGATTTCCCTGCGCTGGATCATCGGTCTGGAAGAAACTCTCTTTACTGTATTCAGTCTGGATGTCTCAGGCCGCGACTTGATCTTATTTGCAGGTGGGCTCTTCCTGATTGCCAAAAGTACCCACGAGATTCACCAAAAGCTGGAGGGCGCTGAGGGGGAGACTTCCGCAAAAATTCAGGGTGCATTTTGGAACGTCATCTTTCAGATTATGTTACTGGATATTGTATTCTCGCTCGATTCGGTCATTACTGCCGTAGGAATGGTGGATGAATTGGCGATCATGATCGCGGCGGTCGTCATTGCGGCAATTGTTATGGTCTTTACTTCCGGGCCTCTGAGCAATTTCGTTGAGCGCCATCCCACGGTCAAGATGCTGGCATTGAGTTTTTTGTTGTTGATCGGTTTTACCCTGATCGTCGAAGGTTTCCACCAGCACATTTCAAAGGGATATATTTATTTTGCCATGGGTTTCTCTGTTTTTGTGGAGATGCTGAACCTGAGATTGCGCCAGGGTTCGGTCAGACCGGTCAATTTGCGTGATCAGTACAAGGAAGCGCGAGTTGTTGCTGAAGGCGTACCGGCGACGCATATCCCAGCGAAGACACCCTCAAAAAAGAAACCCACTAAGAAAAGAAAATAGTGTCGAAATTTAAAGTTGATCTGATGCAAAACAATTCCGAAATAATTTTCGGAATTGTTTTTTACATAGCAGGAACTTCCTTTTTACTTCTTGCCGTCTTTCTCCTTCGCAGCCTTGATGAAACCTGAAAACAAAGGATGCGGCTTCATGGGTCTTGACAAAAATTCGGGATGGAACTGGCTCCCAACCATGAAGGGATGATCCTTGAGCTCTGCGATTTCCACCAGTTTCCCATCGGGTGACATCCCTGAAAAGACCATCCCTGCTTGCTCAAATTCCTGTTTGAAAGCATTATTAAACTCGAAGCGGTGGCGATGACGTTCCTGCACTGACGCTTCACCATAGGCTTCCGCAGCTTTCGTGTCTTTTTGCAGATCACAGGGATAGAGTCCAAGCCTCATCGTTCCGCCCATATCCGTAATCGAGCGCTGATCGATCATCAGATCAATGATGGGATATTCCGTGCTATGGTCGAACTCAGACGAGTTTGCATCCTCATGATTTAAAACGCCGCGTGCGAAGTCGATGCACATGGTTTGCATTCCCAAACATAAGCCTAGATAAGGCACCTTGCGCTCACGTGCATAGCGGGCTGCCATGACCTTGCCTTCGATGCCACGTGATCCGAACCCGCCCGGGATCAGAATACCGTCCGCACCCTGTACCACGTCCCAGCCCTTGTCCTTTTCCAAGTCCGCTGAATGCACCCAGCCGATTTCCACTTCCACGTCATTGGCTAATGCAGCATGTTTGAGCGCCTCGCGCACAGACATATACGCATCCTGCAATTCGACATATTTTCCCACCAGCGCAATTTTCACACATGGTTTTGGCTTTCGGACGC
>DATFQC010000376.1:0-4874 GCA_035264425.1 Anaerolineales bacterium | reverse complement strand
GCATCTGCCTATCCGGAAGTCCATTTGCAAAATATCTACACCCAGTATCGCCTCTCTGATTTCGACTGGTCTTTCAAGCCGGACCTGCATCCCACGGGCGAACAAATTATGCGTTATCTCACAGAGGCCGTGGATCATCTCAAACTCGACATCCGCCTGAACCATGAAATTCTTGAAATGAAAGAAGAAACCGATGGCTGGCTCCTCCGCTATAAGAACAAGGATGGGATTCACGAAGAATTATTTGCCTATGTCATCCTGGCGGCGGGACAATATACCGATGGCAAGAACCTTCCCCATTTCCTCGATCAGGAGCAATTCAAAGGGAAAATTATCACAGAACGCGATATTACATCCCTGGATGTCTTCAATGGAAAGCGCGTCGTAATCGTCGGCTATGGCAAAAGTGCCCTGGATATGGCAACCCTGGCGGCGGAAAGAAGCGCGGAGGTACATCATATTTTTCGCACACCGAGCTGGCTCATCCCGGAGTGGATCCTTGGGGCGCATTTCACCTATGCTTTGTTCACCCGCTTTGGGAATGTGATGATGACCAGCTGGGAACAACCCACTGCCATGGAACGCTTTTTGCACAATAAGCTACCTTTTGTGATTTCCAGCTTTTGGGACTTTATCCAATCGATTGTGCTCTTCCAGCTCAAACGAAACGGCAAAGGCAAAGATCAAGCAGCACAGCAGCGATTGAAGACGCTTGTGCCTGAACACAAGATATTGATGGATTTTCGCTCGTCCGGCGCGTTGGGACCTGAAAATTATTATCCGCTGGTGGCGGAAGGAAAGATCCTTCCTTACCACACTGAAATTGAGTGCTTTTCACATAAAACAGTTCAGTTGAAAAATGGCACAGTCATCCCATGCGAGGTGGTCGTTTTATCGACCGGGTATCTCGCCCCGGCCTTCCCGTTCCTCCCTGCGAAGTATCGGTCGATTCTCGAAGCCGAAAAGGATGGACCGCAGCTTTACAGGCATCTCCTTCATCCAGCCGTCCCGCGGCTTGGCTTTGCGGGTTTCAATCATGGGTATATGCATGTTCCTACGGTTGAGATTGGGACACAATGGTTGTGTGCTTATCTGCGCGGTGACTTGGAACTTCCCTCCCCGCAAGAGATGGAGCGGACCATTGAACACATCCGCCATTGGAAACGGGAAAATATCAAATTCGAAAATGCGCGCTCCTGTGCAGTCAGTACGCGCTTCCAGCAGTATATCGATATTTTGCTCATGGAATTAGAGATATCACCGTATCGCAAATTGCCAAATCCATTGGCTGAACTTTTCAGCCGCTATGAAGCTTCTGATTACAAAGGAGTTTTTGAAGAATATGAACTTAAAAAAGCAAAACGGACTGCGCCGCTAAAGACCCTTCCGCTGGATACTTAGACTCGCCGCCACCATACACCCGTGCATTCAGGCAGGATGACAAGCCCCTCCAGGCGGATCCGATCAGCCATTTCCGGGCCGAAGAAGAATCCAGCCAGATCAACGGCTTCCTCCACTGACTCGAACTGATAGTCGGTCCGGATCCATTTATGTTGAAAGCCAGATTCATCCAGCCACGGATAATAGTTTTGCAGATGCTCCAGTTGAATGGGAGTATCATTGCCCGTGCCCAGCGACTCAAAAAGGATGATTTTCCCATTTGGCTTCAGCACACGCTTCATTTCGTTCATCCATGTTTCCAGTTCCGTTCGCCAGGTCTTAGGATTCCAGACGACGAGATACGCCACGCTCCAGCCCGAAACGATCAGATCAACGGAATGATCCAGGACAGGCAATTGACGATGGTCAGCGACATCCACTTGCCAGTTGGACAGGCCGCTCGCAATCAGTCGCTGACGACCGACCCGCAGCATCTCCGCCGACACATCAAATGCCCGAATGGAGTTAACGCGCGGTGCCAGCAAGAGCGTCAAGCGTCCTGTCCCGGCACCCAGATCGAGGACATCCAGACCGTTTACGTTGATGATTTCATCGATGGCACGCGGAATATTCCCCTGGTAATCTTCGCGTGAAACTAAGGCCTGGTATCGGTCACCTTCTGATTGATAAATTTTTCGTTGCTGGTCAGACATATTGCTCCAAATTTAGTTCTTAAGAGGAATGCCAATCGCCCTGGGATGGGTAGATTATAAGGCACATCAATTGGTGAATATCGAAATGAACCTAAATCTTAAAAACCAACTTTTGTTATGGATCACCGTGTTGCTCGTCAGCACGCTTAGTTCCTGCAGATCGGCTCCAACACTTCCCACTCCAACGCTCCCCACACCAACAACCACTCCACCACAGCCCACGGAGACAAAACCCGCAACACCGAATACAGATTCCTCCATGTTTAAGGCGGGTCGCAATTACAGCGATGCAGCTGGCGATATGCCGGTTAGTTTTCTGGATGTGGTCGGTTTTCAAGCCACGGTAGATGAGGAATCGGAAACCCTGAAAATTGTCATGCGCATGCGAGATATTCCCTACACCGCCCCCCGTGGACAGGTCACCAATCTCCTGGAATACTTGTGGATGGTTTTTGTTTATTTGGACCCTTCCGAAATAAATCCTGATAAGATAGCAGGAGATTACTATCTCGGCCTGAATACAGCGGTTGATGATCTTTTGGCAGATACCAGTAAGCCGATTCCAGGTACACCGGTCAACGTTCCAGTCTATCAGCTCTTTGACAACAAAAGTATCTATAATTCATCGGGCATGACTATATCTCCACTAAATGGAGATGTCAACCCGGATTCGGATATACTGACATTAACGGGTCGCGTGCCCGGGATTAAGTCCAGCGCGGTCTTTAGTTTCGTTACGCAGTACTACGATGGCACAACAGATAGGCCTGACAATTACGTTCCCCCTGAATCAGCAAGTCTTTCCACTGCACTTCCCGAAGCCACCCAGGGTTCACCTGATCTCCCAGCCAGCGATGACCCAACGCGACTGATCCCCGCAGGGGCCGTACGCGCCTTTCCTGGTCCTGAACACTACGCCGGGGATGTGCTTACGTTTGAAATTACCAATGACAGTTTTGGGGACGGAACGGTTGAGATTTCAATGAGTCTCGACAACCAGCAGCCCACGAAAGTTTTTGCAACGTCGTCATGGACAGGGTTGCTATTGCCTGTGGCGCTCGATACGACCAATCTCAACGGCCGGCACACGCTCCAATTTAAGACAGCCGATGGGAACCTGGACGAGACCTATTCATTTGATGTGTTGCCAGCAGAGAAACGTCCAGCAAATGAAATAAATGCAACGTGGCTGGTCAAGAAAACCGCTTGTTGTTCCTTTCATTACATCTCAGAAACCGCGGCGGCTCGGGACATTGACTTTATCTCAGAACACTTCCAAAAGGGCGCCGAAGAATTTTCAACGATTACGGGCAGCAGGCTTGATGCGAAACTCAACATCTACCTGATAGACCGCCTGTGGGGCAATGGCGGGTTCGGCGGCGGCGGTGAGTTGCTTATCTCCTACACGGACCGCTATTATGGTCCCACAATCGGCGGCCAGGGCCTAGAGGTCCTTGCACGTCATGAGTTTACGCACGCCGCCGATATTGGCCTGAAAACGGGAGAGACTGGAATCGATGGAATCGATTTCAACTACGAAGGTTTAGCTGTCTATGTCGCGGGCGGTCACTTTAAGCGTGAGCCTCTGGCGGAGCGCGGCGCAGCATTATATGATCTTGGTTATTATGTACCCGTCGACCAATATTTAAATATAAGTCAGCACGAATTGGCCTATCTGTATCCGGCGGCTATACTAACCTATATATCCGAGACGTATGGCAGCGAGAAGGTGTGGGAATTCCTAGAGTCTGACGATCATCCTCACGATGGGCAGCTTGGGCCGCTCGATGCAGCGATCCAAGCCGCGCTTGGAATTACGGTGCAGGAGTTTGACCAGGATTTTCAAGCCTGGCTGGAGGGTCACGAGCCGGGAGAACAACTTATCGATCTGCGATTAACCATCGAGCTTCAGGACTTGCGGCGTCAGTATCAAGATACCTATTGCCCGGCACCTAAGTTTCTTCTGGCAGTAGAAGTACTACACGACCTCGCGCGCCCGGAATACCTGCCTACGGTGATGCGTGAGGCGCATGCGCCCGCCAATATTGCTGTCGAACTCATCATCGCGAATGCACAGCAGGCGTTGCTCGATGGCGACTACCCCGAAGTGGAAGCACTGGACAAGGTCCTCGCTGAAATTCTTTCGACTGGCAGGTTGGACGTTCCAATTGCGAAAGATTATCTTGATATCGTTTTAGCGGCTGCAAGTACAGGTTACGAAGTCCTGAATTTGGATATCCAGGGAGATCACGCAAGTGCGCGTGTCACCACAGAACCGCCTATTCTGACCGATCTGGAATTACAGATAATAAACGGCACCTGGCAAATCCAGCCGTAAGATCCTTATCCTGAGAGAGGAAGACAACCCTATGAATCCGGAAAATCAATTTGATTTTTGGCTCGGCGACTGGGAGGCAATCTGGGGAGAAGATGGCAAAGGCACCAACCATGTTCAAAGAATCCTGGATGGCAAAGTTGTTCAGGAAGATTTTAACGCACCCGATTTGCATGGAATTAGCTTTTCTGTCTATGACCCGGAACGAAAACTGTGGTGTCAGACCTGGGTGGATAACAACGGTGCCTATCTCGATTTCACAGGCACATTCGAAGATGGGAAAATGGCTTTGTCCCGAGATGCACTCGTTCGTGGAGAGAAATGCAAGCAGAGAATGGTCTGGTACAACATCGAAGACAGTCAATTCGATTGGAACTGGGAACGCTCTGACGATGGCGGAGTGACGTGGCGAACGCTCTGGCAGATCAAATACACTAAAAAAACAA
>DATFQC010000375.1:0-5880 GCA_035264425.1 Anaerolineales bacterium | reverse complement strand
ATAAGGATTTATATAAGCTCGAAATCGAAATGCTACGTGAATGTCTGGCTGTGATGGAAGCACAGGGTTTTGAAGCTGTGGATTTGCCTGGCACACCTGTCCGTGCGCTAGCCTTTGCCACCAGGTTGCCATTATGGCTTTCAAAGCCATTTCTTGCGCGCGCAGCAGGCGCGGGACGCGGTGGCAAGATGCCATCCTTCCATATTGACCTGTATTCCGGTCGTGGCAAAAGCGAAGTGGAATATTTGCACGGCGCCGTTGTTCGCGCAGGAGAAAAGTTCAACGTGCCGACTCCCGTAAATAAAGCATTGACCCAAACCCTGGTGGGTTTGACGAATAAAGAAATTCCGCTCGAAGAATTTGCACATAAACCAGAAAAGTTATTATCAAAACTGGATTTTGCTTAAGCCACCACCTTTGCCGAAAACGCCGCTAGATCTTAATCAATCGAAAGAAGAATGATGAACGAAAAAATTACTCTCGTATCGCCGCGCTCTTCGGTAGAGATTCAACTACCAGATGGGCGCGTGCTATCTGGTCCGCGTGGAGCGAAAGTGGGTCAGTTCCTTGAAACACTGGAATATGACGCGGAGTTGATCGCGGCAGTCGTTAATGGTGATCTACGCGAATTGACGTATCCGGTCAACATCGAATCACGTGTGATTCCGATCACCATGTCAGATCCGGATGGCGCTCGTATCTATCGCCGCTCATTGACCTTTCTGCTTGAAATGGCGTTCAGCGATCTTTTTCCTGATGCCGTTCTTTTCGTCGATCACTCCGTTGCATCGGGTGGATACTATTGTCAGGTAACGGGGCACAAACTGTTATCTAAGGATGAGATCCAGGCGCTTAAAGGCCGGATGCAGGAGTTGGCGAACGAGGATCTGCCTTTCGAACGCATGGAAGTCCCTCTGCAAGAGGCTATTGAATATTTCCACTCGCGCGGATATGAAGATAAAGTTCGTTTGTTGAGTTATCGCAAAAAGAATTATCTTACGCTATATCGCCTTGGTGAGCGTATGGATTATCACCATGGTTATATGGTGCCTTCGACAGGTTATCTCAAGTGGTTCGATCTGATGTTCACCGAAGGCGGCTTTACTTTGCGATATCCACGCCGTCATAAACCGAACGAAATTCTGCCGCTGCCTGATTATCCCAGGCTGTTAGGTACATTTCTTCAGTATGGGGATTGGCTTGCAAAGCTGGGGATCGAAAATGTTGGCGCGCTCAATAACGCCATTCAAAGCGGGCGCAGTGATCAAATCGTTCTGGTCTCGGAGGCGTTCCACGAAAATAATCTGGCACGTATCGCCAATCAGATCGTAAATCAACTTGACCGTTCGCGCATTATTTTGATTGCAGGCCCTTCCTCAGCAGGAAAAACAACAACCTCACGGCGGCTGACTGTACAGTTACTGGCCCTGGGTGTTTCGCCGTTCCCGCTCGAGCTTGATAATTATTTCCTTGACCGGGGTGAAACTCCATTGGGCGAAGATGGTCAGCCTGATTTCGAAGCCATTGAAGCGTTGGACTTGCCTTTGCTTGCAGAACAATTATTGCGTTTGATTCGAGGCGAAGAAGTCCAGTTACCAAGGTACAACTTCAAGACCGGCTTGAGGGAGGATGGTGAATTGATTCGTTTGAAAAATGGACAACCCATTATCCTGGAGGGGATTCATGGGATGGACCCGCGCCTTCTACCGGAAGGATTAAGTGGTGAAGCGTTTCGGATTTACGTTTCCGCTCTGACCCAGTTGAACCTGGATCGTCACAACCGCGTTTCCACCACCGACACGCGCCTTATCCGCCGCATCGTACGCGACGCGCGCGAACGCGGCTACACGGCTGCACAAACCATTGGCCGCTGGGAATCGGTCCGACGTGGCGAGAAAAGACATATTTTCCCCTTTCAGGAAAATGCGAATGTGATGTTCAATTCTGCCCTGACGTATGAACTCGCGGCGCTCAAGCCTTTTGCTGAACCGCTTTTGAGACAGGTTCCCTATGGCACCCCTGAGCACATCGAAGCGAAACGCCTCTTGGCGTTCCTTGAATGGTTTTTACCACTCGATATTCGTTTTGTGCCCGAGACATCGATTGTGCGTGAATTTCTTGGAGGGTCAATTTTACAGAACTTTACAATCTGGAAGGAACAAGAACCCTTGACTTGAGGCGCAGTCGGTACGTCGCATACAATAACTACCGATCCAGAAATATATCTTTCATGGACAGTTCATCCTCCACTGGCTCGGTATGGGTGAAGACGGTAACTACTCCCCCCAGGGCCTCACGAATGTCTGACTCAAAGTCTTCTGCCATGTGGTGGGCGTCATGGACCGTCCACTCACCGGGCACAAGCATGTGCACAGAGATAAATTGACGGGCGGCCGCCTGGCGTGTACGAAGTGCATGAAAGGTCACTCCCTTTTCACGATATTTTTCCATAACATCCTGTATCAACTTCTGTTCACGCTCTGGCAGGGCCGCATCCATCAGACCAGCCACGGAGCGATTCACAAGCTGAACACCTGTCCAAATGATGTTGAGAGCTACTGCCATTGCGACCAGTGGATCAACGATCCGCCAGCCCGTAAATCCTGCAATAGCAACCCCACCGATTACGCCAGCGGAAGTCCATACATCTGTCATGAGATGATGCGCGTCGGCTTCGAGGGTGATTGAGCGCCGATTTTTCCCCTCCCGCAATAAAATTCGCGCAACGATGAAGTTTACTGTTGAAGCCATGATTGAAACAACCAGCCCAAGACCCAATTGCTCTAATTCACGAGGATAAAGCAACCGATTGCTTGCCGCGCTGATAATCCCTATGGCAGCACCTAAGATCAGAAGTCCTTCTGTCACCGAGGCAAAGTACTCTGCCTTACTATGACCGTAAACATGGCTCTCATCCGCTGGACGTGCTGCAATGGTCAGCATGCCCAGCGCCATGATTGCACCCGCCAAATTGACAAGCGACTCAATGGCATCAGACAACAAACCCACGGAATCTGTGAGAAGATACGCACTTGTTTTGAGAACAATCGTTGTGACTGCCGCAGCAATAGAGAGCCAGGCGAAGCGCGTCAGTGACGCACGGTTTTGCATCACGTCATTGTGTTCCGATTGTTTATGAGGCATGCTGGTATGATACTTGTATGCAGGAAAGTTGAGAATAGACAAAAGTCATGAATTACTCTATGGTGCCTTTTTGAGAGTTCAATATAATAGTCCCTATGAATAAACAGTACGATGTGATCATCGTTGGCGGGGGAGTCGCCGGGCTTACCGCCGCGCTTCATCTTGCTGAGCGTGGGCTTAAGCCGCTGATCCTTGAGGCCGGTACACGGGTCGGCGGAAGACTGGCAGGCAAGGAAGATATCTTTATTAATGACTGGTGTTTCCAAAATGAACATGGTGTGCATGGCCTCTGGTCATCGTATGTCCATTTCAAACACATGCTCAGGCGACACGATATTCTTCCTGCATTGGTTCCTGCACAAGAACAACAATGGATTTACAGGTCCAGTAATTTCATCAAGCGTGCGCCGATTGGCTCAGTCATTCGTAACAGCTGGTTGCCCGCACCACTTCATTACATCCAGCTTTTTTTGCTGCCTCAATTTTTGTGGATGCTGGACATACGTGATTGGGTTCGCATTTTTAGTGTTTGGTCAACGCTTCTCATGGCGATTGGCATCGATCCCTTCGTGGAAGATCAACCGCTGGAGGGCCTCACCTTTGGCACTGAATTAAAGCGTTGGGGACCTGCGCTGCGTGGGTTATTTTTTGGTCTCACGCGCAATGGACTTTCCACGGATCCTGATCAGGTGCCGCTAGCGGGTTTTTTAGCCTTCCTGCGTTTTTATACGATCATGCGCCGAGATGCCTGGGCATTTGACTATCTTCCCAATGGCGGAGGTGAAGTCTGCGCAAGCCTGGCGGCGAAGATCACGCAACTCGGAGGCGAGATCAGGGTATCCTCCCGTGTGATGCGAGTTGAGTCTGTCAGGGACGGAAATTGGACTGCGTATATGCAACACGATGGACTCACAGAATCTGTAAGTGCGTCCTTTGTCATTCTCGCTTCAGACTCACCGGCAGCTGAATCGATTATCAGGAACAGTTTCCCGGCTGAAAGTGCTTCCCTCTTTTTTCCTCAGGGACTTGCTCATGCAGTAATTCGTTTGTGGTTTGACAGTAGACCACGCAAGAACCTGGAAGCAGGAATTTTCAGCGGGGATTTCATTATGCACAATTTTTTCTGGCTGGATAAAATTTATGACTCATATCGCAAGTGGCATGAGGAAACAGGCGGGTCATGTATTGAGGTTCATGTGTACGGTCCGCAAAATGTGCTGGCGCAATCGGATGCGATCCTGCTCACAAATGTGCTCAGGGATTTTTATCGGGTTCATCCTGAATTGAAAGGGCATCTGATCAAGCCGTATATTCAACGGAATGCCGCGACGCATACATTGCCTGCACTTGGCGCACGGGGTACACATTTGGGTATCGAAACACCCTGGAAAAATTTCTACTGTGCAGGCGATTGGGTTTGGTTACAGAATCCATCCTTTTTTTTAGAACGTGCCTGTGTGACAGGACTCGAGGCTGCGAATCACGTGTTGCGCGCACGCGGAATCAATGAGTTTGCATTGCAACTATACCCGCCTCCCGAACCACTTGCGGCTTGGATTGAAAGCTTGATGATGAGAGGCAGGAAGAAGAGAAAAGAAAAACGTTTGACAAAATGATTCAGGACAGATGAAAATCTGCCCTGAATTAATTATGTTGTTTCCTGCTTTGTGGAAAGTCGCAAGCGGGCTGTTTCTCTTCGCCCTACAGCTTCCACGTGCTCTGTGGCTGCACCCAGGCCAAATTTCGGCATGTTGCCATAAAACACTTCAAACTTATCTGGTTCGACAAGGTAGGTTTCATGCCAGATGCCTACAATTCCATCTGTGCCAACAGCTTGATTGAATTTCTTCCAGGCCTCGAGGTGTGGTTCCGAAGGGTTTCGTGCAAACTGTTCCAGCTCTTCAAAGGAACGCCAGTATTGAATCGTCACTGGTCCGGTAAAGTTCCAATAAAATTCTGCGTGCAGAAATCCTTTTTCAGGATGAGTGAATAAGTTTGTCAACATGGGTCCCATTGCGTTTGCGACGGGCATCCACTTGTCAAATCGCCACCATTTGTTGATACGCATTCCGATCAAAAATACTACGAAGGGTCCATCGGTTTTGGCTGTGTAACGGCCGTTGAAGATTTTTGCCATTTTTCTGCTCCTCTAAATTGAGTCTTGGGATATTACTTCTCTACCCCATTCCAAGGTTGTCTTGATCGCTTCCTTCATCGGCGTTGGTTGTAACCCAAATGTATTCTGTGCCTTGCTCGAGTCAATGACATAAGGCTCCATCCATTCATAGATCATTTCCACTGTTTCTTTAAGCTCGCGATTGAACAAACCAAGGAACTGTAACATCATTGGACCACCTACTCTGGCTTTAACCCGCTGCCCAAGCTCTGATTCGATTAATTTCAAAAACTCTGCCTGCGTCAAAGGGGCATTGCTTGGCGCAAACCAAACCTGTCCGAGGGCTTCATCGCGTGTTCCAAGCGTTGCCAGTAACTTTCCGAAATCTGCTATATACGTAAAGCTGTGTGGCTGATTAATTTTTCCAAGTAAGTTGACCGGCTTATTTTGTAGAGCAGGCAAAATAGCGTAACTCGTTAGGTCATGATCCTCAGGCCCGAAGAAATCGGAGGCGCGCCCGATTGTCGCACGTACTTTTCCTTTCTCGTGAGCCTCCATCACAGCCCGAGCCATTTCTGCGCGCACCTTTCCCTTTTTAGAATTAGGTTGAACGGGTGAAT
>DATFQC010000374.1:0-2590 GCA_035264425.1 Anaerolineales bacterium | reverse complement strand
CCTAAAAGCCACCCAGGCGCTGTCCAGCGAGATCGTCATGGAGAAATTACTCGCCTCCCTGCTTGAGGTTGTGATTGAAAACGCCGGGGCGGAACGAGGCTGGTTGTTGCAGCAAGATGCCGAAGGCTGGATCATTGAGGCACAGGGATCGCGAGGAAGAGTCGAGATATTACCTGATTCTCAAGCCGATAAGCTGAGGATGCCTGTCTCCATCTTTAGTTATGTTGCCCGCACGCAGGAAAACGTTGTGCTGGGTGACGCTGCGCAAAATGGGCAGTTTATGCGCGATCCCTATATTCTTGCCAGCAAACCCAAGTCTGTTCTGTGTCTGCCACTCATGAACCAGGGAAAGCTGACCGGTTTGCTTTATCTTGAAAACAATCTGACCACCAATGCATTTACACCCGAACGCTTGGAAGTGATCCAGGTACTTGCATCGCAAGCTGCCATTTCCATCGACAATGCACGTTTGTATTCCGATCTTGAAAGGAATGAGCAAAAGTATCGCACTCTCTTCGAGGATTCACGGGATGCCATCTTCCTAATGACAACCGATGGGAAAATCCTTGACATCAATAAGGCCACGTTGGATCTATTCGGTTATAGGCGTGACGAAATGTTGATGATAGGGCTTTCTGATATTGGGATACAGTCTGATCAATTCGCCGCGTTTCAGGAGATTATTTATGAAAGTGGATCGGTGCGCGATTACGAAGTGAGCCTTGTCCGCAAAGACGGTACAATGATGGAATGTTTGCTCACAGCGACATTGCGCCGTGGCGATGCCGGAAAACCAATTGCCTACCAGGGCATATTGCGGGATATCACTGAACGCAAACAGGCAGAACGCTTGCTTGAAGAATATAGCCACGGCTTGGAAAAAAAAGTGGATGAGCGGACGGTTGAACTGGAACGTGCCAGACAGGAATCTGAAGCTGCAAATGCTGCCAAATCAATTTTCCTCGCCAGCATGAGCCATGAGATACGAACGCCCATGAATGGTATTATCGGCATGACTGGCCTGTTGTTAAGCACAAACCTCAACAACGAACAACGCGACTTTGCCGAAGTCATTCGCAACAGTGGCGAAACTCTGCTTACGATTATCAATGACATCCTCGATTTCAGCAAAATCGAATCAGGCAAAATGGAGTTGGAATATCTTCCCTTGAATTTACGTGAATGCATCGAAAGCGCACTCGACCTCGTTGTCACACGGGCTGCAGAACATCACCTCGACCTGGCCTGCATCATCGATGAAGAGGTGCCGCAAGCCATTTACGGGGATGTCACGCGCGTCCGCCAGATATTGCTCAATTTATTAAGCAACGCAGTCAAATTTACAGAAAGCGGCGAGGTGGTTATTACAGTTTCGCGCGATCAGGAAACAGAAGCCATCGGCTTGAAAAATTATCTACGCTTTAGTGTGCGTGATACCGGAATCGGGATTCCAAAAGATCGAATGAATCGACTTTTCACGTCCTTCTCACAAGTGGATGCTTCCACTACACGTAAATATGGTGGGACAGGCCTGGGGCTTGCCATCAGTAAACGGCTTGTCAACCTCATGGGCGGCGAGATTTGGATCGAAAGCGAAGGCATCCCAGGCAAAGGCGCCACATTCCACTTTACGATCGCGGGTGTGCCTGTGCCTCTCGATCCACTCATCCCTGCGCCTGAGGCGCTGATGCTTCTCCAAAATAAACGCCTTCTCCTTGTGGACGATAATAATACGAATCGACGTATCTTCAAACTGCAAACCGAAAAATGGGGCATGGTGGTCGTAGATACTGCCTATCCGCGCCAGGCGCTCGCCAAAATTGAAGGCGGCGAAAAATATGACGTCATCGTGCTTGATATGTTCATGCCGGAGATGGATGGTTCCATGCTTGGGCGCGAAATTCGCAAACATTACCCGGACCTTCCCATTGTTTTATTTTCATCGTTCGGTCAACATGATGCAGAATTTGATACGGGACTCTTCAATGCCTATCTGGCCAAACCTCTCAAGCGATCGTTTCTTTTCGATACTCTCGTAGGGCTCTTTGACTCTACCCGTCTTCCCGCCTCAACCACACCCGTGAAACCCACCTTTGACTCCCAATTTGCGGGCGAGCACCCGCTGCGTATCCTCCTTGCGGAGGATAACGCTGTCAACCAAAAGCTGGCCCTTCGCCTGCTCGAGCAAATGGGCTATCGTGCGGACCTCGCCTCCAATGGTATTGAAGCCATTGAATCACTTGAACGCCAAATCTATGATGTAATATTAATGGATGTACAAATGCCCGAAATGGACGGGCTGGATGCCACCCGCGAGATCCGCAAATTAACCAACGCGATACAACCTCATATTATTGCTATGACTGCCAATGCAATGGAAGGGGACCGTGAATTGTGCATTGCAGCAGGTATGGATGCCTACATCAGCAAACCAATCCGCGTCCACGAATTGGTGGACGCATTGATAGAAGCAAAGAGACGATAGCCTGCCCTGGTAAGCCGCGTATATAGCAACGAAGCGTTCCTTGTACTCTGAAAGAGACTCTCACCCATGGCTCACAGTGCCATAATTAAGGAGGCCCATGCCCAT
>DATFQC010000373.1:0-6629 GCA_035264425.1 Anaerolineales bacterium | reverse complement strand
CCGCGCTGGTTGCAGGTATCAGAGCGGCGTATCGGTGAACTGAGCCGCCGCCCCACCTTGATGTTCAACGGCTATACTGAGCAAGTTGCCTATCTGTATAAAGGTATGGACTTAGATTTACAGTATTAATCCGTAGTTTGTTACGGTAACTGGTTTCTGAATGTGAGCTACCCCAGAACGATGTTAGATGGAGACGCCTGCAAAGCTATTGCCCTGGTTACTCACTGTTTGGGCAAGTACAATCAAAGTGCACCCTGGATATGGTTCTCTGGCCTTTTCTTCCTGTTGACGGGACTATTCGTCCATTTTATCGTCAATGGATTGCGTAGTGAGTGCACTCGACCCCAAGCAGGTAAATGTTAGGTAAAATTACTCAAACGGTTCTGAAGAGGCTTGTCAGATCATTATGAAGCTTAGTAACCTTTATTTACAATTTTGTGACGCGTAGTCAATGAAGCGGTATCGGTCCTGTACGTCTTCCCGTCGTGAAAGGGAGTTAACAGGGCAGATCCACATCCCATGAACGTGTTTCTGAATTGAGTGAGCAAGTATAATCTTCTAATGAATTCGGAAGGAGGTTCTGCGAGAGACTAGATTTTGATTTACCAAAGCTCGATATTCAACTTATTCTCTCAGGAGGAGAAACCGTGAAACGTAACCTGTATATCTTGATGTCGTTCGTTGTCCTGACGAGCATGATCCTGACAGCCTGTGGTGGGGCTGCTCCTGCAACACAACCTCCAGCCGAGACAGCACCCCCGGCTGTTACAGAAGCTCCCGCTACCGAAGCGCCGACGGAAGTAGCCACTGAACCCTCTGCGCCGACTCCCACTGGAACAGTGACCATCACGTTTACGCAAGAGCCGGATAATCTTAACCCACTCTATACAACCATGTACTTCTCGGGTATATTGCGCGAGTTTTGGCTGAAGCCGGTCTGGAATTTTGATCTGGATGCAAAGCCGATTCCTGTGCTTGCGGCTGAAATTCCGACTGTTGAAAACGGTGGTTTGAGTGAAGATGGCAAGACTATCACGATCAAACTGCGTGACGATATCACGTGGAGTGATGGCGAGCCGCTCACCTCCGATGACTTCGTTTTTACTTACGACATGATCATGTCAGAGAAAAACGTTGTCCAAAGCCGCTATCCTTATGAAGAGTTCGTGACCAGCGTGGAAGCACCCGACCCCACAACGGTAGTGGTTAACTTCAGTAACCCATTCGCGGCCTGGCTAACGACGCTTTTCTATTTTGTTTTGCCCAAGCATGTTCTACAGCCTGTCTTTGATAGCGAGGGTACGCTTGATAATGCCGAATGGAACCGTGCGCCAACAGTAGGCGTGGGTCCGTTCGTCTTCAGCGAATGGGAAACCGGCAGTCACATCTCCTTCACCGCCAATCCCAATTGGATCGCACCACCGAAGATCGAACAGGTCTTTGTTCGCATCGTACCAGATGATGCTGCCCAGGAAGCCGCTATTATCGCCGGCGACACGGATATTGGCGTGTTCCTTTCTTCAGACCAGATCGAGAAGCTCGAAGCTGGTGGCAATGTGAAGGTGGTCTCTGTCGCCTCCGGCTATGATGAAGGCTGGTTCATGAATGTGAATCCTGAGACTGCCCATCCGGCCATGTTGGATGTCAACGTCCGCAAAGCCATTGCCCTCGCGACAGACCGATTTTCCATTGTGAAAGATTTGCTAGTGGAGGATGTTAACCCGGTCAATACCAACTTCTGGGACAATAATCCGCCCTATGGCAACACTGATCTCAAGCCCTATCCATACGATCCTGAACAGGCCAAGCAATTGCTGGATGCCGCTGGCTGGAAGGATAGCAATGGGGATGGAACCCGGGATAAGGATGGCACGGAGCTTGTATTGCGCTATATCACCAATGACCGTGAACTGCGTAAAAATGTACAGGCTGTAGTTCAGCAGCAATGGAGTCAGGTTGGCATTGGTGCCAAGTTGGAAAATTACTCAAGCGATGTGTTCTGGAACGGCTACAATGACGATGGACCACAGGCACAAGGTCTCTATGACATAGCTGAATATTCCAGTGTGTCGAACGGATTCCCGGATCCAGAGGCCTCCAACAACTGGCTGTGTGAGCAAATTTCCAGTGCAGATAACCCGGATGGTGCCAACTGGCAGGGTTATTGCGACCCTGACATGGATAAACTACTGACGGAACAAGCCAGCACATTGGATCCCAATAAACGCATTGATCTGTACAAACAGATTCAGCAAAAGATGTATGATGAGGTGCTCTACATAGGTATATGGAAAGACCCGGATCTCTGGTCGATCAATAGCCGAGTCAAGAACGTCGAACTTTCCGGTGTATACCCATTCTGGAATGTAGAACAATGGGAAGTAAGTCAGTAAGCTAGTTTAAATAAAAGCCTGTCGGGTTCTTTAACCCGACAGGCTGATTTATTACTTACCCATGACTACTTATATTCTCCGCCGGCTGGCGCAAGCCATTCCCCAACTTTTTATTATCAGCGTGATCCTGTTCATGTTGATGCAGGCCTTTGGTGACCCGATTGCAACATTGGGTGCCCGTACGCCTCCTCGCCCTGAGGATAAAGAACGCCTCAGACGTCAGCTGGGATTGGATCAGCCTGCTTATATGCAATATTTCACCTGGCTGATCGGGAACGACTGGCAAAAAATTGATATGGACGGGGATGGGGTGCCGGAAACCTCTGGCAAGCGCAAAGGGATTTTGCGAGGCGACTGGGGAAACTCCCTCGTCACACGCCGACCTGTTTTGGAGATGATCAGTCAGCGCTTACCGAACACGTTGATTTTAATGATCACGGCTGAGGTAGTCATTATTATTTTGTCACTGGTCATTGGTTTATATTCTGCCCTCAAACCTTATTCGTTATTCGATAATATAATCACCGGTCTCTCCTTTGTAGGGTATTCTATGCCGGTCTTCTGGCTGGCTTTAATGCTCATGTATATTTTTGCCGTTAACTTCCGTAAGTGGGGATTGCCTTATCTGCCTACCGTCGGTATGTTTGACCCTCAGGTGGGCAAAACGCCCGGTCAGTTGATTCAGCATATGATCCTGCCAGTTACCACATTGGCTATTATTAGCATTGCAGGCTATAGTCGATTTGTGAGATCGAGCGTACTTGAAGTTCTGAGTCAGGATTACGTCCGCACAGCACGCGCGAAAGGGGTAAGAGCGATTTATGTCGTGTTGCGTCACGCATTACCCAACGCGGCACTGCCATTCATTACATTGATCGGTCTCGATATTCCCTTCCTTCTGGCGGGTGCTGTTGTTACCGAGAGAATCTTTGCGTGGCCCGGCATGGGACGCTTATTTATTGACCACACATCACGTGCAGATTTTCCGGTGCTGATGGGCATTCTGATGCTGATTTCTATTGCGGTCGTGATCTTTCAAATCATCACGGATGTCGTTTATTCTTTTGTTGATCCTCGCATTCGTCTCGAATAAAGGTCAGCATGGCAGATACCGCTTCCACAACTTTACCTAAAGAGACCATTGCAAAGCCTGCCGCCTCGGCACCTCTCTCGCCCTTGAAGATTGGCGTACGCCGCTTTCGCAAGCATCGCATGGCGATGTTTGGATTGGCGCTTCTTATCTTGTTAATACTCTACATTAGCTTTGGCAGTTTTGCTTCACGTGGGTATTGCACACCCATCAAGCAAAATGTAAGTGGTGAGGCCTGGGCAAATTGCAATGACACTCATTTGAAGCTAAAACCACCTACCTCCACTCATATCTTTGGCACCGATGTGATTGGCCGTGATATTTTTGCTCGCACGATTTATGGCGGACAGATCTCCATCCTGATTGGTATTTCCGCGGCGCTCGTTGAGGTGATTTTGGGCGCGCTCATTGGCTCCGTGGCAGCTTATTATGGAGGCTGGGTAGATAGCGCGCTCATGCGCTTTACGGAGGCCATGCTGAATATCCCGAGCCTGTTCCTATTGATTATCGGGGCGCACTTCTTTAGTGGCGGACTACCCACCTTTCATTTTTTTGGACGCGAGTTGACAGGCAGTGTGATTCTTATTATCCTCATTATTGGCGCCACTTCCTGGATGTATCTTGCACGCATTGTGCGCGCCAATGTGCTCTCCCTGCGCGAGCGGGATTATGTTTCCGCCTCACGCGCGCTGGGGGCTACTGACAGTCGGATTATTTTCCTGCACCTTTTGCCAAACACGATCGCGCCGTTGATCGTGAGTGCCACGCTCGGCGTGGCGAACGCGATCCTCTCAGAAGCCTATGTCAGTTTTCTGGGGCTTGGGGTGCAGGGGGCAACGGCTACCTGGGGCAATATGCTGGATGGCGCCTATCAATACCTGGACTCGGCGCCTTGGCTCTGGTTCTTCCCCGGCACCTTGATCCTGCTGACTGTCCTTGGCATTAATTTTGTAGGCGATGGTTTGCGGGATGCCCTTGATCCGTATAGTACGAAACACGTATAAAAAACGGACGGTCATCGCCGTCCGTTTTCTTAATCATCCCCAACCAATTCCTTTGCTTTTTCAACGTATGCCAGACTTTGATGGCGGAAATAGGTATTGTAAAGCGTCGCGTAGTGTCCACCTTGCGCCAGCAGGCCATTGTGATTCCCCTCTTCGATAATACTTCCCTGTTCCATCACAACAATGCGATCGGCAGCCTTCACGGTGGACAGACGATGTGCGATTAAGATGCTGGTCGAATTCTTCAGGATGAGATTCAATGCCTGCTGAATCTGCCATTCCGTAAATGGATCGATGCTGGCTGTGGCCTCATCCAGGATGAAGATCGCCGGTCTTTGCATCAGGACGCGCATCAACGCGACCAGTTGACGCTGCCCCATGGAAAGATGTCCGCCTCTTTCACCGACTTCGGTTTGGATTCCGTTGGGAAGCGTTTCCAGCCATTCACCTTCTCCGATTTTGCGTGCCATGCTCAGCATGTCATCATCGGTCACCTCTGGCGCAGCATAACGGATATTATCCGCCACGGTCCCTGAAAATAGAAAAGGCACCTGAGAAACAATCCCCAGTTGACGACGATACTGCGCCAGATCAAACGTACGGATGTCATGATCATCAATCAGCAAACGGCCCTGTTGATATTCATAAAAGCGAGCGATCAATTTTGCAATCGACGACTTCCCCGCGCCGGTATGACCGACAAGTGCCAGGGTCTCTCCAGGTTGCACGAGCAGGTTGAAGCGGTTCAGGATCGGTTCGTTATCTGTATAACGGAAGTGAATGTCCTCGAAGAGGATTTTTCCCTTTAAGCGGGGTACATCCTGATGATCGGTTTGAACAACGTTTGGGTCGGCATCGATCAGCGCGAAGGCACGTTCGGCCGCGGAGAGTCCTGCCTGGATCTGGGCCCAGAATGCGGAGAGATTGAGCACCGGGAAGAAGAACTGATCCAAACTCATAATGAAGAGATACCATGCTCCAACTGTGACAATGCCCTGGGCTGCGCTTAATCCACCGACATAAATGAGGATGGCAGTAAAGATGCCGCCCAGCGCGTTGAGGGTAGGAAAGACCAGCGAGAGCACAAAACCGCGCTGGACATTGACTTGATAGGATTGCTGGTTTGATTCGTCGAAGGATTTGAAGATGCTCTCCTCCTGACGGAAATTTTTCGCGATGGAGATCCCGCTGATGGTCTCCTTGATTGCAGCATTGACATCTGCCATGGCCCTCATGCCGCGTTTCGTCACTCGGCGCGCCATTACGCGGAAACCCGCTGCCACAGCGAAGATAGCCGGCAGGAATGCCATTAACAGCAGTGATAATTTCAAGTCGGTGCGAAATAGCACCACACCCAGAATAATGGCCTGCACAATTTGTGAACCCACATCGGTGACAATGACTACCAGTTGACCGAAGTCGTTCGTATCAGAGGTAATGCGCGAGACGATCCGGCCTGATGAAAACTGATCATAGAAGGAAAGGTCATGTTCCGCCGCCGCCCGGAAGGCGCGTGTGCGCAGATCTAGAACGACATCGCCCACCGCACGCACCACCAGACTGCGCCGCGCCCAGTTCAATCCCCATAGTCCAATGCCAATCAGTAGTACCGCCAAACTCACCAGGCTGATGGCTTGCAGCGACGGCTCGCCCTTGAGCAAATCCACCATGCGTGCAACCACCACGGGCAATGCCGCCCCAATACCCGCCAACACAATGACGAGCCCGAACACCCATAGGAACCGTGTGGTCTGCGGCTTGAAATATTCCAGAATGCGACGCAACAGTTCACGGTCTGTGTACTGTCGGTCGTACTTTTCATCATTTAATCCGGCAAAGAAACCCATAAATCCTCATAAACTCCGTCCTGAGCGGAGCAAAGTCGAAGGGAAAATAACATTCAACCTTGCGCTTCGACTACGGTCTTCGCATTCGCTTAGACCTCCGCTCAGCGCGAAGAAACTCTACTCTCTAAATATCCTCGAATATGCTTCGGAGGTTTTCATCAATTCATCGTGTGTACCGATCGCGGCGATCTTGCCTTTTCGCAACACGATGATCAAATCTGCCCAGCGGATTTGTGACAAGCGGTGCGTGATGATGAATGTCGTGCGCCCGCGTGCGGCATTGGAGATGGCGCGC